>JAGADS010000004.1 GCA_017613485.1 Treponema sp. | reverse complement strand
TTGATGAAGGCAATGAAGAAAAAGATAGTGGAAGAATAATCATGATAGAAATACAGGAACTGACATTCAGATATTCCGGTTCAAAAAAGAATGCACTGGAGAATATTTCGCTTACAATAGAAAAAGGCGGATTTGTAGGAATCATCGGTGAATCTGGAGCTGGAAAAACAAGCTTGTGCAACTGCTTGAACGGTCTTATTCCTCATCATTACGAGGGGGATTTTTACGGAAGCGTCAAGGTTGATGGAACAGATACCTTTGATATTGACGCGGGAAAGCTTGCCCTGAAAGTCGGTTCTGTGTTTCAGGATATCGAAAGCCAGATTACAGGCTATTTTGTAGAGGATGAGATTCTTTTTGGCCTGGAGAATTTCGGTATTCCAGCTGATCAGATTGAAAAAAGGATTACTGATTCGCTTGAGACTCTAGGCATTACAGAGCTTCGTCACAAAGAGATTTCTTCCCTGAGTGGCGGACAAAAACAAAAGCTTGTGATTGCCGCTATTCTTGCTCTTGAGCCGGATGTTCTTGTGCTTGATGAACCTACAGGCGAGCTTGACCCTGCATCTTCCGTTCAGATATTCAAGCTGCTGAAAAAACTCAACGAGGAAAAAGGCATTACCATTGTCGTCGCTGAGCAGAAAATCATGCTGCTCTGTGAGTTTGTAAAGAAACTGATTGTTCTTGAGAAAGGAACATGTGTGCACTATGGCGAGATCAGAAGCACGCTAACTCACAAAAGAGAAATGGAGGAAGCCGGCATCAACTGTCCGCGTGTCCTTACGCTTACATCCAAAATGGCAGATGAGAATCTTGTGCCAAAGAGCATGAAGCCTGAGGACAGGATTTGCCTGAATGCAGAAGAGGCCGCAGATTTTATAAAGAAGGTCGTAAAGATTG
This sequence comes from Treponema sp., assembly GCA_017613485.1. The sequence continues at coordinate 8,623 of JAGADS010000004.1, read as the reverse complement.
ATTCAAAGAAGGATTATCGGATTAAGTCCGATAATGACACGGCCATGAAATCTGATAATGGCACTGGTACTGACATGTCATTCTCCGGCTTGACCGGGGAATCTTCCTCTGGTGACAATGTTGTCCTTGAATTCCAGAATGTCGCATTCTCTTACAACGAAACTGCAAACGTCCACAACCTGAACGTAAAAGTGAATAAGGGTGATTTCATTTCCATCATCGGATCAAACGGTGCAGGAAAATCAACATTCTCAAAACTGTGCAACGGACTTCTTAAGCCTTCTAGCGGTGATGTCCTGGTTCTTGGGCAGAATACAAAAAATAAAAAAGTCAGCTCGCTTGCAAAACACATAGGATTCCTTTTCCAGAATCCGGACCGTCAGATCTGCTGTGCAACAGTCCGTGAGGAGATTGCATTCAGCTTAAAGAACAACGGCATTCCACAGGACGAGATAGAAAAGCGTGTAGCACAAACACTTGAAGAATTCGGATTTGACGGTGACACTGAGCCGTTCAACATGAGCCGTGGCCAGCGTCAGAGATTGTGCCTTGCATGTCTTATCGCACTCAACCCGGAGATCCTTATTCTTGATGAACCGACCACCGGACTTGATTACAGGGAATGCATGGAAGTGATGGGAAAAATCGCAGAGCTGAACAAGAACGGAACAACAGTAATCATGGTATGTCACGATATGGAGGTTGTCCTGGATTTTGCAAAGACAATCATCGTGATGAACCGTGGAGAGATTCTTGCAGAAGATAAGACAAGGACTGTTCTCGGCAACAAGACACTTCTTGAAAGGGCCCGTCTTCTTCCACCGCAGATCGCACAGGTGTCAATGCTTCTTGGAGACAGTTTCAGTGATGTTTTTACTGATGATGAGATGATAAAAAGAATTAAAGAGGTGATGTAAGATGAAAGGTTTCTTAGATTATTTACCAGGACAGTCCATACTCCATAAAATGCACCCGCTTGTAAAAATCCTTGTCTCAATCTTGATTTGTGCGGCTTCATTCTGCTCATCAAATTTCTATTATCTTTGCGGCATACTTGTCTTCAATATTCTTATGGCAGTTATAGGAAACTCTGGCAAAAACGGGAACGGTCTTTTAAGGAGAACACTTGGCATCCTCAAGGGGCTTGTCAAAATGTCAGTTTTCCTGTTTGTCCTTCAGGTGCTTGTAATAAGGACTGGAGAGCCCCTGTTCAAGATAGGCAGCTTTGCAATCACTGATGTTGCGGTTCAAAAAGGCCTTCTTCTTGTACTCAGGCTTATCGGTGCAACATTGCCTCTTTCAATTTTAATCTCCGTTACAAATCTTAATGATCTTTCCAATGCAATGGTAAAGTATCTACACATTCCGTATAAGTTTGCGTTTACGTTTACAAGTGCAATACGTTTTATCCCGGTTTTCTCTGTGGAGATGAGTGGAATCATTGAGTCTCAGCAGGCAAGGGGAGTTGATTTTGAGGTGAAAAATCCATTCAAGAAATTCGGGATGATTCTGCCGTTGTGTTTTCCTCTTTTGATTTCTTCCGTGCGTAAAATTGAATCCACTGCAACCGCCGCTGAGTTACGTGGTTTTTATCTTCGCACAAGAGCATGCTGCACAAAAACATATAAGATGCATTTCTACGATGTCCTGTTCATATTGATTGGAGGCCTTGTTCTGGCCGGAGCCATCCTGCTTTAGGAAAACTTTCAGCTGTGATTTTTTATTAAGGATTCGTTTCAATATTATGAATCTGACTTCTACACCATTGTCTAACTTTTTCCATATCGTTAATCGCTGCTTTTACATGATTGTCTGTCATCTCAAATTCTTGCGGATAGCGAATTTTTACACCATATTGAGTAAGTTTTGCACAAGAAATCAAAACATCTTGAGGAACTAAGACTTTTTCAGAAATAGTATTTGCAAGATTACCTAAATCATGAGTTTTTTCAATTTCATATCCAAGATAGTCTAAAAGAGCCTTTAGATACTTTTCCGCACATTGCTGGCAGTGATAGCAAATTATTTCCATCTGCTTTGGGTAAAGTGTTTTGTCGAGATGATTAGCCGTGATGTAATCCATTTCAGCAAAACGTTCCCATTCCAAAACTTCTTTTGAAATATCATCGCTCATATAAGAGAACTCCCTCTTTTGCAACAATCTTTTCTATCGAATTAAGGTTTTTACGTCTTTCAAAAAGTGATTTGTTTCCTATCACAATATCAACAGGTTTGCGCTTCATGCCTATCAATGCACAATAGGCAGTATTTGTCTGTTCAATATTGTCATAGTTTTCATCTGGAACAATAATATAAAAATCATAGTCGCTTTTTGTGTTGTAATCATTTCGGGCATATGATCCAAAAAGATATATCCGTAAAGGGTTAAGAGATTCCTTGAATTTATTAACGATAGCCATGATTTCATTGTTTACCATAAATATATTATATCACAAAATTAATGTTTTGTAATCATTATCTGGTGTGTGTGGGGATACAATGTTTATATTACAAAACCTACAAGAACAAAACCTGGGGGACGTTTTTGACGGGGTGGGTGAAGATGGTGGCCTGGGTGCTGTAGGCAGTGGTAAGGAGCTCTTGGTCAAAGATTGCGGCCCTGTCTGCCTGAATTAGCTGGCCGTTTGACAATAAAAGGAAATCTGTGGCAAACAAAGACGCTGTGTTCAAGTCGTGGATTGAAAAAATAATTGTCTTATCGAGGGTGCTTATCTGCTCAAGGAATTTAAGCTGGAATGGAAGGTCAAGGTTTTCTGCTGGTTCATCAAAAAGCATAGAAGGTGTTCTCTGGACAAAGCATCGGGCAAGACGGCACTTTTGGAATTCACCGCCTGAAATGTTCATGATTTTTTTATCGGCAAAGTCAGATATTCCAGTTTCTTTTAAGGCCTCGTTTACGCATGTATTACATTCGGACTGGGGCATTTTTCCATAAGCATACAGACCGGTTTCAATAAACTGCCGTACAGTAAGGTTCCATGCTGGAGTTTCATTTTGAAGAAGAAATGATATTTTCCGTGCTGCTTCCTCACGTTTCATTGCAAAAACATTTTTCCCGTCTATCAATATTTCACCTGAATATTTAAGGCCGTCTGGAACTATCCCTGCAATAAGCGAAAGAAGAGTACTTTTACCGGAGCCGTTTTTTCCGCAAAGGGCAGTAAAGCTTTTATCTTTAAGTGTGAAATTCAGGTTTTCAAATACTGGATTTTTACCATACCATGCGCAGAGTTTTTTTACTTCAATCATGTACGTCTTTTGCCTCCGCTCATCTTCACAAGTACAACCATAAAGCAGGGAACACCGACAAGGGATGTTATGATTCCAACAGGTAACTCGGAAGGGGCAACTACTGTCCGCGCAAGTGTGTCTGCAATCAGCATCAGGAGTCCGCCGTAAATCATGCTCTGAAAAATCAATGTCCTGTGCATGGGGCCGTAAATCTTTCGGACAATATGAGGTGCTATCAATCCCACAAAGGAAATGATTCCACCTGAACATACAGCACAGCTTGCGGCTAGGGAACCGGAGATCAAAGTGTAGTTCCTTAGGAATTTATAATTTAATCCGAATGTCTGTGCAGATTCTTCTCCACAAACTAGAACATCAAGATGACGCGCGGATAATTCAAGAAGAACAAAAGAGACAACAGAAGGAATTATAAAAACAGAGAATTCATTCCAGCCCTTTGCATTAAAGCTGCCTGTCGTCCACACGTAAAATGAGTGCAGGTCGCTTTCGTGTGTAAGAAGTATTATTGAAGCGATAGCCGAGAAAAATGTTCCTATCGCAGTTCCAGACAAAAGCAGGGTCACACTTGAATTACCGTGGAAGAATTTGGAGAAAAGATAAACACAGAATGCCGAGAGCAATGCGCCTGCAAAAGCAAACAAAGTAGCCGGACTTAAAAATGGAATTGCTGCAAAAGGAATAAGCCCTGACACAACAGCACCAAAAGTCGCACCCGAACAAACGCCCATGATGCCGGGATCTGCCAAAGGATTGCGGAAAAATCCCTGGAACACAGCACCTGTTCCACCAAGAAGGGCACCGCACATTATGCTTATGAGGATCCGGGGTAACCTGATTTTTGTAATGATTGTGAATTCAGTTTTTGAGCATGTTCCGAAAATCACCGACAGAGGTGAGATGATTTTTGTTCCGATGCAAAGTGCAATCAGTCCGGTAAGAATCAAAACCACAATGGGAATAATCTTCCAGAAAACTGATATACACTTTGATCGTTTTTGTTTCATATTTTGATCTTATGGCCAGAGGATTTTTGCAAGTTTTTCAACGGCTTCAACACAGCGTGGTGTGGAGCGGACAAACCTGTCGTCATCGCCCATGTAGTGAACGCCACCCTTTGGCTCAAAAATGTCACTTGGCTTACCGCCGCCCATTCCGTCACCTGAATAGAAAATGTAATCTGGATCAGCAAGGAGAACGGCTTCTTCACTCACCATAGGATAGGCTTCAGCAAGATTTCCAAATATATTGTTTCCACCGGCTTTTTGAATAATGTCGTTCATAAATGAATTTTTTCCGGCACTCATCATCGGGTCATTCCAAACTTCCCAGTAAACCTTTGGAGCATTCTTTCCCTTTGATTTTGATTTAATGTATTTTTGGGTACGGGTCAATGTTGCATTCATTTGCTTTACGACTTTCTGGGCCTCTTTATCGTGTCCTGTCAGCTTTCCGATGTCAAGGACTTCCTGCTTTACGGCATCAATTGAAACTGCGTTTGAGACATAAACTTCAATGCCTGCGTCCTTGAGCGGCTGAACAAGGTAATCATGCATTCCTGCAAAAAGATAAACCAGTGTCGGCTCGTATGAAATGATTGCCTCAAGGCTGATCGTGTTTCCAGCAAATCCACCGACAGACGGATAGTTTGCAGCCTGGGCAGGATAATCGCACAAATCAGTTCTTGCAACAAGCTGATCCTGTGCTCCAATGGCAAAAACAATCTCTGTGGCGGCTGGTCCCAGTGTAACAATCCTTACATCAGAATCGGCTTTTTTCTTTGAGTTTTTTGAGTTGCCAAGAGAAAAAGCGACTGTGACAGCAAGAGATAAGAACAATAAAATAGAAAGTTTCTTAGTATTTCTCATAAAAATAGTATAATCAAAAGTGAACTTTGTTGCAATAAAACAATGAATAGATTATAGTTTTATGTGGAGATAAAATGATTTTTCAATTCAGATTGAATTCAGATCAAATTGAACCAGATTACTCGGAATTATACAGGTACGCGGGTTTTGCAAAAAAAAGCATTGATCAGCTGACTGACATGCAGATGAAGGAGCTTGCCCAGAGTGCAGTTGAAGCAGTATCTCAAAAAATGAACTGCCGTTCTGTGTATTCAAGATTTCAAATAGAGCTGTTGACTGATGATATTGTAAGTTTTGCGGGAAAGAGTCTGCACAGTCATCATCTTACGATCAATTTGAATGGATGCCATTCAGTTTATCTTTTTGCGGCGACACTAGGACCGGAAGTTGACAGGCTCATTCAACGTGAGACAAGGATTAATCCGGCAAAGGCTGTCATGATGCAGGCGGCGGGTGCAATGTTCATAGAAAAATTCTGCGACATGTTCATCGATTTCTTAAAGGCAGAAGAGAACACACAGGAAAATCTCTTGAAGCCACGTTACAGTCCTGGTTTTGGTGATGTTGGTCTTGAGGTTCAGAAAACATTTTTTGAGCTTTTGGAATGCCAGAAGAATCTAGCGCTTACTTTGAATGACACTCTCATAATGTCACCGGAAAAATCAGTTACGGCGTTTGTCGGTGTTTATAAAAATGAATAAGGAAATAAAATGAAAACTTTTAGTGAATGTTTAGGAAATCAAGTTTTGTTTTTTGACGGTGGAACAGGCTCTGTTTTGCAGGCACAGGGATTAAAGCCTGGAGAGCTCCCCGAGAACTGGAACATCGAGCAGCCGGATAAAATCGTTCAGCTTGGATACGGATATTATCTTGCAGGCTCCAACATAATCAACACAAATACATTCGGTGCATTTACGACAAAGTTCACAGGACAGGACGGAAAATACAGCACACAGCAGGTCATAGATGCGGCATTTAAAAATGCACGTGAGGCAAGGAGACTCATTCAGGAAAAAGATGCAGAGGATGGCAGAGGAGAGGTTCCGCATTTCATTGCATTTGACATAGGCTCTTGCGGAAAACTGTTGAAGCCTCTTGGTGACCTTGAATTTGAGGATGCAGTTCTTCTGTTCAGGCATACATTTGAATGTGGCATCAACAATAATCCTGATTTAATTCTCATAGAAACTATGAATGATTTATATGAGGCAAAGGCGGCGATAATTGCAGCAAAGGAAGTCATGGCGGACGCAGGAAAGGAAATTCCGATTGTTGCCTCGATGGTTTATGATGAGGGACAGAAAACATTGACCGGAAGTTCTCCCGAGATATGTGCGGCGGTTCTGGAAAGCCTTGGAGTTGCGGCGCTTGGATTGAACTGCAGCCTGGGACCTGAGCAGATGAAACCTATTGTTGCACGTCTTCTTGATTCAACAAATATTCCTATTTTGGTAAAACCGAATGCAGGTCTTCCAAAAAGTGTAAACGGACAGACAGTTTATGATGTGGGTGCAGAGGAATTCTCTGACATAGTAAGTGATTTCTGCCGGCAGGGTGCGATGATTGCAGGTGGTTGCTGCGGAACAAACCCTCATTTTATAAAGCTCCTTGTGGAGAAAGTTCACGCTCTGGAAAAAGAAAATAAAATTGAAGCTGGAAAGAAAAAAAGCACATCATTGAAAAAATCCGTCATCACATCAGGTACAAGGCTTGTTGAATTTGGCGGTAAAAATCCACCTGTCTTAATCGGTGAACGCATAAATCCTACAGGGAAGAAAAAGCTCAAGCAGGCACTCAAGGATAATGACATTGCATATATTCTGAACGAGGCACTTACTCAGGAAGAAAAAGGCGCGCAGGTACTTGATGTTAATGTGGGCCTGCCTGAGATAGATGAATGTGCCATGATGCAGACTGTCATAAAGGAACTGCAGGCTGTTACTGATTTGCCTCTTCAAATCGATACAAGCGATCCTGTGACAATGGAAAAGGCATTAAGGCTTTACAACGGGAAACCTCTAATCAATTCTGTAAACGGAAAGCAGGAGGTGATGAAGCAGATTTTCCCTCTTGTAAAAAAATACGGCGGCATGGTGGTTGCACTTGCACTGGATGAGGACGGCATCCCCGAAACGGCGCAGGGAAGGATTGCTGTTGTGGAGAAGCTTTATGCAAAGGCAGCAGAATACGGAATCTCGGAAAAGGACATAATCATAGACCCGCTTGCAATGACAGTCAGTGCGGATGATAAGGCGGGACTTGCAACTCTGGAAACCGTGAAATATGTAAAGGAAAAAAAGAACGGATTATCTTCACTTGGAATCTCGAATGTCTCGTTCGGGCTTCCGTTACGTGAGCACATCACCTCTATATTCTTTACAATGGCAATGCAGAACGGTCTCAGCGCCGCAATCATGAATCCCAATGCAACAGAAATGATGAAGGCATGGACTTGCTTTAAGACACTTTCAGGTCTGGATCCTCAGTGCCTTGGTTACATTGATTTTGCCGGAAAATACGAAGAGAATATGGCAAAGCTTCCTCTCGCGGGAACTGGCTCAGGAACTGAAAAAGCATCCTCAAATGCACAGTCAACAGATTCAATTCATCCTCTTACAAAGGCAATCATCAAGGGACTAAAGGAAAATGCAAAGACAGAGACCCTGCGTTTATTGACAGGCTCCGATGGAAATGAACCGATGAGTGCAATGGATGTAATCAACACTAAAATTATTCCTGCACTTGATATAATCGGAAAAGATTTTGAGCAGAAAAAGGCATATCTTCCTCAGCTGTTGATGGCGGCAGATGCGGCAAAAGAGGCGTTTGCAGTGATTAAGGCTGAGCTTGAGAAAAAAGGTGTTGCAGGAGAAAAGAAAGGTCCCATTGTAATTGCAACCGTAAAAGGTGATATCCATGACATCGGGAAAAACATCGTAAAGGTTCTTCTGGAGAATTATTCATTCCGTGTAATTGATTTGGGAAAAGACGTTCCACCCGAGACTATACTTGAAGCCGTTGTAAAGGAACATGCTCCGTTAGCAGGCCTCTCTGCATTGATGACGACAACCGTGGGTGCAATGGAAGAGACAATTAAGCTGCTCCACAAGGATGCTCCGTGGTGCAAGGTTTTCGTTGGAGGTGCAGTCCTGAATCAGGAATATGCAGACAAAATCCACGCCGATGCCTACACCAAGGATGCCATGGAAAGCGTAAAATACGCCCAGAGCATATGCGACTAGCATCTGTGGCTAGTGTCTGCATTCTTTGCTGTTTAATCTTGCATCAAACCTTGAACAAATCGATTTCAGTTCCGATCTGATGAATGTTCTGTGCCATCTTTGTGGAAATATCAGAAAGGGCTGTACCGGTTTCGTTAATCTTAACGGCGCCTGTATGCATCTCTTCAATACTTCCCTTCATGGTATCAGTTGAAACCTGAAGCTTCTGTATTTCCTCAAGAATATGCTTGTTTCCTTCTGTCA
>JAGADS010000297.1 GCA_017613485.1 Treponema sp. | reverse complement strand
CTCTTTCTTTTGGTGACGGACTTGCATCTGTAGGGGGAAAATTATTTGGCCGCATAATAATTCCGTTTACTGATGGAAAAACTGTGGCCGGAAGCCTTACATGTTTTACTGCAATATTTATCTCAGCATGGTGCTCAAGCCATTCAACTTATACAGCTATTATACTTGCACTTGTAGGAATGTTTATAGAACTTCTGCCGCTCAAGGACTTTGATAATCTTATAATTCCTGTGGCGATCAGTGGTGTAGCATGCATTTTATAGGCGTTGACAGCTTTTTTTTTTAGCTCCACATTCTTGTATGAAGCGGTTTAAGGTAAAGGATTGTTCCTGTAATAAGTATTACTGTTCCTGCACAGGCCGGTATGTAAGAGTCACATTCAGTTAAAATCATATAGCCCATGAAAAGAAGTAAGAATCCTATGCTTTCCTTGAGTCCTTTTTCTTCTGATGAATAATTGTTGACAAAAAGTGTAATGACTGCCAGCGCAAGGATTATAAAGCGTCCCACCCTGAACATTTGACCATAGCCAAGTTTAATCATGAAACTGCTGGTTGTAATCGTAGTGTCAAGCGGATAGAAATAACCTACAACAGCAGATACTGTCACAAGGATAAGTACATTCCTTTCCATGTCCATTCGGTGCTGAGAACCAGAGAAGAGTGAGAGGAACAGTGGGCTTAAAAATGCCATTGTTCTTCCCATTACAATTATTCTTCCAAAATAAATAAGAGAAACAGAAGAGGTTTTCCACATCCCATGCAGAGGAAAAAAAAGCCTTAACTGTTCAAGAAGACATGCTACTAAAAAAGCAAAGAAAAAAATGATTTCCTGTGAGCGTGTTTTTTCAAATCCAAAATATATGAAACCCATTGTTATCGGGGAATAAAGGGTAAAGACAGAGATGGCGGCAACAGTACCCCAGAAGTGGTAGGGAACTAAAGATGAAAAAATGGTGAATTGCCTCTGTACGTCAAGATTCGTGTCTATGTGCCCGGTAATCGCTGAAACGATAAAAAAAGCCGTACAGAAAAGGCCGAACACTATTGAAAAAATAAAAAAGACCATGAAAATGATGTTGCGCGTTTTTAATGTCATGTTTTTAGAATACCCCATGCCTAAATATTTGTAAAGTGCCCCTTTTGCTTTTCCGATAAACATAAAAGAGGTATTAGCCGAATCTATGTTTTGGGAGGAACTATGAAAAGAATTCATGCAAAGCTTGTTTTGTGCGTATTTATTTTGATTTCTTCATTGCGTGTCTTTGCTGGTGATGCGGCTGTGTTCCATGATATCGGATTCTCCAAGGATGGGAAAACCTATGTTTTTGCCCAGTACGGCAGAACAGACAAAAAGTACGAGGCCTGGGCAGAAATATATACGGTAGATGTTGCGGCAAATGATTATGTCGCAGGTGGTGTTTTCAGGATAAAACCCAGCTCTGCAACAAATAATAAATCAGGCAAACAGGCTTTTACAGAGTTGAACGAAAAGGCTGCATGGTCGCTTAAAAAATATGACTGCAAGGCTGTAGAAGCAAAAAACCTGCTTTATGTACGTGATGCTGAGTTTAAAAAATCCACAGATGAGATTGTCTTCAAGGATTTTAATGCATCCACGGAAGAAAAATCCTATTTCTATCACATTCAGCTTGTCCCGACTGTAACAGGAACCGGTAAAAACGTTCAGTCAAAATTTTATATCAATCTTGAGAAAAAAGACTCAGAAGGAAACCTGCTTCTTTCAAAAAAAGTCGGAACTCCCGATTTGTTGCGTAAGGGAATATCCGGCTACAGGATAGACAGGATTTTCACTGATGACAGCGGAAAAAGCATTGTGTTCATAGTTGAAAAGACTATGGTAGACGATACAGGTACATCCATAAGATATATGGTGGAAACTGTCAGACTGTAACATTTTCCGTCATATTCATGCTATTCCTCCATGGCTCCCCGTTTGTGTGTTGCGGGGGGCTTTTTTTTTAAATTTTTCAAAAAAATTCCAAATTTTTTGTTAAAAATGACTGTTCGGATACTATTTAAATAGTAGGGGTATCCCAGGAGGTTAAAATGAATAAGAAAAATGTAAGGCGTTATCTTTGCGGAACAATGATTCCGGCAATTGTCCTGATCTTTGCAGTCGTAATGTCCATGCTGCCATTCGGATGCAAGTCTTCGATTGAAGGAGTTGATTTCCTTGAGGGAGATTTTTCAGTTCCAGAGATAACAAATGTCGAGGTCACGGATTCTTATTCCGTAAGTCTTGATTTTTCCAAGCCTGTTAATGTCAATCTTGCATGTGTGTCAGAGAAAGGCGAAGGCTCGGATAAAAACAAGGTAGTCAGGGAAAACACGGTTTCCGTTTTGCCGAAACTTGATGATGAAGGTCATAAGGTGACTTTTGTGATGGAAGAAAAAAGCGAAATCGGGCGGAAGTATATCCTTGACGCTGAGCTGGAGGATGAGTCGGGCAATACGCTTACGGTACAGGTGGAGTTCAAGGGATTTAATGACAGGATTCCGTGTCTTGTGATGTCGGAACTCAGGATGAAGAAAAAGTCATCTCAAAAGGGACCTGAATTCGTGGAATTCTATGCATTGAGCTCTGGAAACACATCTGGGCTTGCACTTGTGAGCGGTGCCAATGGAATTGAAAACTGCTATGAATTTCCTGCAATTGAGGTAAAAGCGGGGGAATACATTGTCGTTCACCTTAGGAATGACTGCAGTGGAAGCGTTGATGAGACTGGCACAAACCTTGCTCTGGCAACTGCACCTGACTGTATCAGGACGGCAAGGGATCTGTTTGCACCCAGGGGTGATAAAGACAAGCGTTTCCTGGGAATCGGAAGCGATGTTATCTATCTTCAGAATTTAAATACGGGCATTCTCTATGATGCTGTGGTAGTGATTGACAAAAAGAAAAATACAGAAAAAATACCGGATTCTCTGGCAGAAGCAGCATTTCTTGTTGAGCAGAGCGGTCTATGGCTGGACAGTGAGGGTAATCCGTCATGTACTCTTGAATCTGCGGTGGACGGCTCAACAATTGATAAGGATGCACATTCCCTAAACAGAAAAAGCGTTAGGAGCCTTAAACCTGATTCTCATGCGGCAAAGGCAAGCATGTGGTATGAGGTGACAAAAACAAAGGAGCAGACACCGGGAAGCCAGAACTGAATGAATTTTTGAATAAAAAAGGGGCCGAAGTATCGACCCCAATTCATTTTTCTGTTGATTTATCGTGCGTATTCAATGATTCGTGTCTCGCGGATCATCGTAATCTTAATGCGTCCCGGATAGTGCAGGTCATTCTCAATCTGCTTTGCAATATCCTTTGCAAGGTTCTTGACCTGATCATCAGGAATCTTCTCGTTGTTTACAAGAATCCTAAGCTCACGTCCTGCCTGAATTGCGTATGCCTGCTCAACACCATTGAACTTCTTTGCAATCTCCTCCAGGTTCTCAAGACGCTTAACGTAATTGTCAACGGTCTCACGTCTTGCTCCAGGGCGTGCTGCACTTATTGCATCTGCTATCTGAACGATGATGGCTTCGACTGTCTCTGGCTCTGCATCATTGTGGTGGGCTGCAACTGCATTTACGATACGCGGGTCTTCTCCCATCTTGCGTACCATCTCGGCACCGACCTCTGCATGGTTCTGGTCACTGTCTGTCTCGGCACCCTTACCGATGTCATGGAGGAGGGCAGCTCTTTTTGCAAGGTCACGGTTTGCACCTACTTCTGCGGCAATCATGCTTGCAAGCTCTGCGACTTCCTTGGAGTGAACAAGAACATTCTGTCCGTAGCTTGTGCGGAAATAAAGGCGGCCAAGTGCGCGTACTCCGTCCTGTCCCATGTTGTGGATTCCAAGATCAAAGAGTACTTTCTCGCCTTCCTCGTAAATCTTCTGCTGAATCTCGCGTGTAACTTTCTGAACGACTTCCTCGATGCGTGCAGGGTGGATTCGTCCGTCTGTAATCAGGCGCTCCAATGCCTCGCGTGCAATCTCCTTGCGTACCGGGTCAAAGCAGCTGATGACGACAGCTTCCGGTGTATCATCGATTATGATGTCAACTCCGGTGAGTGTCTCAAGTGCGCGAATGTTGCGTCCCTCACGTCCGATGATGCGGCCTTTCATCTCATCGCTAGGCAATGATACTGTTGCAACTGAGATTTCGCTTGTAGTCTCGGTAGCAAGCCTCTGAATCGTGGTGACCAGAATCTCCTGTGCCTTTTTCTCGGCTGTGAGCTGTGCTTCCTGGTCAATTTTGTTCAGAAGTGCCTGTGCG
>JAGADS010000296.1 GCA_017613485.1 Treponema sp. | reverse complement strand
TGGACAAAGGATCCGAATGCCCGCAACTCTGAACCTGGGGTCACTAAAGTAGACTATGTTGACGGAGCTACTGTCGAAGATGGATTTGAGGAAAATACAGTTCTTTATGCTCTGTGGACAATTACAGGTATAAATGGTGACCCTGGAAAGGACAGCGATGGAGACGGTTTGTCAGACGGTGATGAGCTTGAAATCTACCATACCGATCCGAGCAATCCAGATACTGATGGGGACGGTTTTAAGGATGGAGAGGAAATAAATCTTCACAACAACAATACGAATATGTTCAATCCGCTTATTGCCGACATGCCGGAACTGGAGATTGAATTTGTGGGTAAGCCCCAGATTTTCTATGAGTATACCACAAGCTCAGGCTCATCCTCATCAGAATCAGTCGACTATAGCACAGGTGAAGAAGGCAGCTCTTCTATCTCAAACTCAAGCTCAAAGTCACGAGACGAGACGCATGGTTGGAGCGTGGGTTTCAAAATCTCACAGAAGGTCAGTACATCGGGATCCGAATCAGAAGCAGGATTTGAATTCGGATACAACGGAAATGTAACCAAGGGAGAAAGCATCTCATACTCAAGGGACTCAAGCTCTGGATGGTCAAGGTCATGGTCAAATTCAAGGACCACCAGCACAGAGACTGGACGATCTGTAAATGGAGGAAAGATAGTATTCCAGTGCAGGTTCAAGAATCCAAGCAACATAGCTTATAAGGTAGAGGGGGCGACAGTATCCCTTAACCGTATCCCGCACAACAATGGCAAAACTTCTATTCCGGTTCTTACAGAAACGCTCAGTAATGTGGGAACACTTGGTCCCGGAAGAACCAGCGGAACGTTCAATGTTAAGGCAGATCTTACTCTTGCAGAAACAGAAGAGCTTTTAAAATGGTCCACTGGAATGGATCTGATTGTCTCCGGCTATTCAATCTCACTTGAAGGAAGGGATTTTACAGAGGCAATGACAAAGGTCAGGGCTCAGACTGCCGCAGTCTACATCGACTGGGGAATCGAAGCAACAAGAAAACCAGAGACATACAATGTAGCCGTCAAGAACCGCTTCAATGTAAATGCAACAACGTGGCAGGATAAATATCAGGAAATGGACTTGAAGTGGGTGTTCGACAATATACTCAACCTTAGGGAGGGAACAGACTATGTTCTTGGAGAGGTGGATGGCAAAAAATACATTAAATCCATAGATGGTGTTACGAACCAGACAGAAGCAAAAAACGGAGTTTGGTTCATCGGACATAAATATACTGAAAACGGAAGACGAAAGGGGATGGCATATCTGCCTTTCACGAGTGAAACCCCGGAAAGTCAAAGATGGAATTTTGAAGACATAAAGATAAACGCCGGCGATGAGATTTCCATAATCTATACTGTGGACAGGGACGGCGATGGTGTGCCTCTTAACGAAGAGTTGATTTACGGAACATACGACAGTAATCCTGATACGGACGGAGACGGACTTACAGACTACGAGGAAATCTATGGCTGGTATAAGGATGATATAGGACTTGTTGGAAACTACAACGGTACCACGAAAAAGGTCTATACAAACCCAGTTCTTAAGGACTCAGACGGAGACGGAGATCTTGATAATAATGGCAATCCCATAAACAGGCTTGACTATTCTGATGTTGCTGATAAACGTGACAGTGACCCTATGGTTCCATTCGCCAAGAATGACACAAGCCTTATAATGACGAGATATTCTGCAACAGGAGCCGCAAATTCTTTACAGAGCTTCTCTTTTGTAAATGATAAGGCAACGTTAAACGGCTTGAACGACCGCATTTTCCTTGATATTGTGCCCAAACTTCCTCTGACGACAGTAAAGTACAGAAATACCACAAGAACAGGCATAGGCTCCGATTATTCCGACTTTGACAGATACACGCCGATAGAATTGAACGTAGGCGAAAACAAAGTTGAGATTGAGTGTTATGCACCCGATGGCACGACTAGAAAAGTTTATGAGATAACAGTCAATTCAGAGTTTAAGCTGTTGAGCAATTTCAAGGCATCGTCACAGCCACTTGGCGGAGGCCTTACCTCATTTACATGGGACTCATACGCCGACATGAGGGCAGATGCAACGACCGACGGAGGCTATGTGCTTTATGGCAAAAAGGCTTCTTCCTTGACACCGCCAACACTGACCAAAGGTAATGCGACAAGTGCACGAACTCAAAGTTCTGGATTGGATAGCCTGGGAGAGTTCTACCTTAAGCTTGATCCGTCAGATCTTTCCAAGGGATCTTATTCTTTAGTTCTTGCCCCACATACAAATTATTGCTTTGCGCTGTACGCATTTGCCCACAGTTCAACTGACGGTACATTCAAATCCCGCTGTCTTGGCTATAGTCAGACTTCCGTAAAAACTGGAGCGGCTGAAAAGGGTACACTTAAATTCTATGCACATTATGTCGAAGCAGTAAAAGACCAGGACGGAGGATGCGATCCTGAGTACTACTGGTCATTCAGCGGCGGAGGCGGAATCATAGATCTTTCCGCAATCAACATTACTGAGTCAGAAAGAAAGGAATTCGATGATGATGATGACAAGTACTATACTTTCGGAGATCAGAAGACTTACAAGGCGGATAATCCTCCAGGAAAAGATGGCGGTACATCCAAGGTCTATACTGTGGAGGTAAGCCGTGCAAAGAACCTGTCGTTTACAATAAAATGGAACGCCATTGAATATGATGTAGGCTCTCCAGATGATCATCTTGGAACCGTGACAGCGAATTTCACCTACAACAAGGATACTGATACCTGGAAATGCTCATGGTCTGCGGCCGGAAACGGAGTAAAGGATGCCCACGCGGAAAGCAGCACAATCACAGCAGGAGAAAAATCAAACGGTAATAGCTGGAAACTCTACAACGAGGACGAGGGTGAGATAGCGATGCACTGGGACTGGAGCTGGGATGAATGATAATTCATAATGCATAATGCATAATGCATAATTAGGAATTTTTTGATTCTTAATTATGCATTTTTTTTTTTTTCTTCTAACGGTCCTCACAGAGGAAGCTATCACGTAAATAAATATTTCTCTCAAATTTCTTAGTAAAAAAACAGTTTTTTTTCTGAATTTTTGTCAAAAAACACCTACCCCAACACCAATTATATAGTAGTGGAAAGTGGAAAAATGAAAGTTGAAAGATGAAAGTTGAAAACGGAAAACTTAGAGTTTATTATCCTTAATTCAGTTAATAACTTGCCAAAAGTAGTATTAAAAGGAGCTGTTTTATGTCTAAAAAGAAAAAGTCACCGTCGTGGGAAGAACTTACATTTGCCAACAACTTTCTCTTCTGCAAGATAATGGAAAGTGAACCGGAACTGTGCCGTCGTATTCTGGAAATACTCCTCGGCATCAAGATTGCTCGCCTTGAAGCTCCCCAAGCAGAAAAGACGGTGTACGAGACCCTTGATTCAAAATCCGTGCGCTTTGATGTCTATGCAAAGGACAGGAGGCATGTCTTTGACATCGAAATTCAAACCACGGTAAACAAGAAGCTTCCCAAGAGGGCGCGGTATTACCAGAGCGTCATCGACATGGATACTCTTTCCAGAGGTGACAAATACAACAAACTGAAGGATTCTTATGTAATTTTCCTCTGTCTTGATTC
>JAGADS010000295.1 GCA_017613485.1 Treponema sp. | reverse complement strand
AGCAACTCAAAAATCACAAAAGTTTTCTGCACCGGTAAAACCTCTTACAATTTATGGAATAAATTCTGCGCAGAGAAATACGAAGTCCAATTCAACCTGACAACAGAATGTCTTCCAAGTACAAGCCCTGCAAATGCTGCATGGTCTTTTGAACGGCTCGTGGAGATATATAGGAAAATTGCAGAAAGTTTTTGAACACCTTACTTCCTTGATAATTCCCAAACTCTTTACATTCTACAATAAATCGATATAATTTATGGCATGAGTTTTATAGTTTTTATAATCATAGGGGGATTGTTTGCTTTTCTTATCATCAAATCTCTATTGAACAAATATCCCCAGTCAAAAGAAATGCCTAAAACAGCTCTTTAAAAAACTCAACCTGTTCTCCAAGCGGTCCATAGCAAAAGGCCATTCTTATCTGGTATTTTGGGTTTGATTCAATAACCCTGTCATTCGGCTCAATAAAAACCTCGTAGCCGGCATCTTTAACTTTTTTCACAGTTTCATCAACATTATCTGTAAGCAATGCCAAATGTCGGATTGTACCAAGGCGATGCTCTCCTTCTGCGTTTGTAAAAATTTCAATTAACCCGTTTCCTGTATCAATCATAAAACCGTCAGGCCATTCACGAGAGATTTTCATTCCAAGCACATCGATGTAAAAATCCTTCACCTTACTTATCTCTTCCTCTGATCCACATTTCATTGATATGTGATGTATGCCCTTAATCATAATTCCTCCATATTTACATGCAATTATATGAAGTTTTAACGTGTAGTGTAAGTAGGGTCTCCCTAAAAACTTAGAGCAAGCCTTAACTTGCGACGCGAGTTTTCAAAATACCATAAGAATTCACTTGATTTACAGGGGAAATTGTAGTATAGTCTTTAAATATCCAATCCTAAAAAGTTCTCTAAAAACTCCAGTCATAATACATCCGGTCACTTCGGCTTGATGTTTTTTTATATTCTGGGGCATACTTTTACTATAAGGACAGGAGAGAGTAAAATGAAAATCCGACGCCAACTCATGCTAAGCCAGACGGTTTTGACCTTATTTGCCGTTTTGGTTCTTATCATTCCGATTTTTCTTTCACAGAAGAATTCACTTAAGAAGCAGATTACACAGGTTTCACAGCTTCAGGTTGAAAATGTCAACGACCAGATAGCAAACTTTCTTGAAAACCCGCATCGCACAATAGACACTGTTGTGGCATACATGGAAAACCTTGACGAATACAACAGGGATTCTGTTGAGGAATTTCTTGTGGCACAGGCTTCGGGAATTACAGAATACTCCATGCTCTATACTTCAAGTGCAACACCGACATGCCGCGGAGGATTCACTTTTACAAACATTCACTGGATTGCACCGTCTGATTTTGATGAGACAAGCCGCGGATGGTTCATCGATGCAAAGGCAAATCAGGGACAGGTAGTTTTTTCAAATCCCTATGTTGATGAGCAGTCCAAGGGCATTGTTGTAACCCTTTCCAAATCATTCAAGAATAAAAAAGGTGAGTTTGCCGGTGTTGTTGGCGTTGACCTGCTTCTGGATGAAGTTGTTGCACTTGTAAATGAGGTTCAGCTTACAAAAAGCGGAAAGGCATTCATGATAGATTCCAATGGAATTTACGTTACAAACCCGGATACCGAAAAAGTTGCAAAAGACAATTTCTTCTCTGACTACAAATTAACCAAGCTTGAATCCAAGATTCCAGCAGACAAACCGTATCTTAACCTTGATGACAAGGATATCTATTTTGCCGCAAGAAAGATGCCGAACCTCTGCGGATGGACTCTGGTAACAATCGGTCCGATGGACGAATTGAATTCTGAGATGAAACACAACCTCACAACTCTTGTTATACTTTCAATTGTAGTACTTGTTGTTGCCATCTTGATTTCACTTTTTGTTGCACTAAAGATTACTCAGCCGCTAAAGAAGATTGTAAAAGCCATGACAAAAATTTCAAGTGGGAATGCAGATCTTTCCAGGCGTATCAAATACAATCAGAACGATGAGATTGGTGAGATATCCAGGAGCTTCAACCAGTTTACCGAAAAGCTGCAGGACATCATGATCAAGCTCAAGAGCGCCCAGAATGCACTGACCGTTGCAGGAAACGATTTGGGAGCAAGCACTCAGGACACAGAGAATGCCATTGGCCATATTCTTAACAATATATCCAACGTTAACTCTCAGATTATCGCACAGGGCAATGGAGTTGAAGAGACAGCCGGTGCCGTAAATGAGATTGCATCCAACATTCAGTCACTGGAGAAAATGATTGAGGGACAATCAAAGGGAGTAGCTGAAGCCAGTGCCGCCGTAGAGCAAATGATTGGAAACATCACGTCGGTAAACAACAGTGTGGAAAAAATGGCCAGCTCATTCGACTCACTTCAGCAAGATGCACAGAACGGATCAGTTAAACAGCAGGCAGTAAATGACCGCATCTCACAGATCGAGACACAGTCTCAGTTGCTTCAGGAAGCAAATGCCGCAATATCTTCAATTGCAGAGCAGACAAATCTCCTTGCAATGAATGCCGCAATCGAAGCCGCTCATGCAGGAGAAGCAGGAAAGGGATTCAGTGTTGTTGCAGACGAAATCCGCAAATTGAGCGAGACCTCAAGCCAGCAGTCTAAGACCATCGGAGACCAGCTTGTAAACATTCAGGAATCTATCGAGGAAGTTGTAGCCGCATCCCTGGAGTCAAGTGATGCATTCAATTCTGTCTCTGCAAAAATCAAGGACACCGATCAGCTTGTCCGCCAGATAAAGGCCGCTATGGAAGAACAGAAATCTGGATCAAGACAGATTATAGACTCGCTCCGTCAGATGAACGACACAACCAGCGAGGTAAAATCATCTTCCATGGAAATGCGAGATGGCAACAAGCAGATTCTCCTTACAGTTCAAAAGCTCCAGGATTCATCCAACTCAATGAACCAGAGCATGGACGACATGGGCAACGGAGCAAGAAAAATCCACGAGACAGGTTCAGCACTGAGCTCAATCTCCTCAAAGATGAAAGCCGCCATAGACGGAATCGGAGAACAGATCAACCAGTTCCAGGTATAAAGGTTAACGGTCAAAATCGAAATAGACGCTCATCTCTCCCTCACCACGGTTTGCCCAGAGTGAATAGGGAATAAATCTTAGTGTTGCATCCTCTTTCTTGATGTCCTCATAATTCATATAGAGCCTGCTTTCCATGAACTCAGATCCTGTTGGTGTAATCCTGCATGCATCAACATCAAGAAGAACTGCCTCAAATCCGAATTCACTGTTCAATTCTTCCCTAATGACAAATGGATTTTTTATCTGGTATTGCCTTAGATTATTTCCGTTGTCCTTTTCTTCCGCACAGTAAACAACAGGTCCCCTCATGAATGCTATTTTATGCTCATCTTCCACTACCCTTGGATCTGCGAATACGGCACGGCTCTTCAACTCGAACTGAATGTTTACCTTATGCACCTCTTCTGTAAATCCATCAATATAGACATACCCTTCCTTTGTATGGTTTACATTAAGGTTTCCTGGCTCCAAATTGAATTTATCTCCGCTCCACCCTGGAATGCGCAGTGCAAGCCTAAAGCCGGTATTTCCTGCACCTGTTACTTCCAGCTCAACCCTGCCAGTTTTAAGATAATCACTCTTTACGTCAAGCACAACATTTTTTCCGCCAACATTCTTTGTCACATGAGATCCCATGTAGAGATGAACAAAGAGTGTATCGTCATTTTCTGTATAAGCGTACGAGCCAATCGAAGAAACAAGCCTTGCGATATTTGGAGGGCAACATGCACAGCCGAACCATTTTTGCCGAACAGGTTTTACATGCTCCTTGCGCTCATCTTTTTTACATGCCTCCGGTAACACTTCCAGCGGATTGACATAAAAGAAACTCTTGCCGTCCAATGAAATGCCGCTCAAGATTCCATTGTAAAGAGCCAGTTCCATGATGTCGGAATATTTACGCAAAGGATTGATGCACAACATTCTCCTTGCAAAGAACACAAGGCCTATTGAGGCACAGGTCTCCGCATACGCCGTGTCATTGGGTAAATCAAACGGAAACGAAAATGCCTCTCCAATATGTGTTGCACCTATGCCGCCTGTTATGTACATTTTCTCGTTTACGATGCTGTCCCAAAGTGTCTCGCATGATTTCAGGATTTCCTTATCGCCAGTAATGCGTGCCATGTCTGCCATGCCGCTGTAAAGATATACAGCCCTTACAGCATGACCGACAGCTTCCGTCTGTTCACGAACAGGCTTGTGTGCCTGATGATAATAATCAGGTTTCCCCTTCATGTCAGGGTGCTCGCCCTCAAAATAATTTGGTTCCTTTCCCCTCTGGTTGATGAAGTATTCTGCAAGATGCCTGTAATGCTCGTCTCCTGTTGCCTCATACAGTCTGAACAGTGCCATCTCCGCAATCTCGTGT
>JAGADS010000294.1 GCA_017613485.1 Treponema sp. | reverse complement strand
GGTGGAAGCATGGGAGACTCAACTTATGATGCCTACTGGACACGCTCACCTCAGGGATTCAAGGCAAAGGGTGTTGAATTTGAGAAATACAGCTTTGGCCCGACACAGGGATACGACGGAACAACTTCACTTGATTCAGATTCTGGAAAACTTTCTGCAGACGGAAAGGCATCGGTAAACGTAAAGACTGGAGGAGAAAAACTCAAGGGTATGGCTTACCGTTATCGCATAGAGGCATCTGTAGAAGATTCAGGAAACCAGTCAATCTCATCTTCTGCGGCTGCGGTTGTTCATCCTGCAAAATTCTATATCGGTCTCAGCTCTCCAAAAAATGTTTCGGGCTTCCCAAAGAAAGGCAATCCGCTTAAGTTTGATTATGTATGTGTAACCCCGGAAGGAAATGCCCCTGCATCAAGTGACCTGCCTTCAAATAAAAAGATAAAGGTAGAGCTTTTACGCGAGGAATGGAAGGAGGTTCAGCAGCTGTCATGGAACGGTGAGCTTACTTCTCGTTACCAGCGCTCAATGGTTACCGAATCAGAGCAGACAGTAAATCTCTCAGGATCATCAAAGGCAACTGAAATCAGCGTTACTCCACCAAAGGGCGGTGCATATATAATCAGGCTTTCTACTGAGGATGCCCATGGAAACGAAGTCATCACGGAGCGCCGTCAGTATGTAACAGGAAGCGACTGGACATGGTTCTCACGCTATAACTCAGAGGAAATTGAGCTTACCCCGGATAAGGATGAATATGAGGTTGGAGAAAAAGCCCAGCTTCTTATGCAGAGTCCTCTTCCAAAGGGCCGCTATCTTATTACAGTTGAACGTGAGGGAATCCTTTCTCAGGAAGTGCGTGTAATCAACGAGCCTTCTACAGTACTTGAATTTGACATAAAGGAAAACTATGTGCCTGTCATGTACGTTGCAGTCTCTTCATATTCAACAAGAACGGAGCCTCCTGCTGCCGACTACAACACAGTGGACATCGGAAAGCCAAAGGGATATTTCGGTGTAACGGCACTCAAGGTCAGCACAGAGACCAAACGCTTTAATATTGAAGTAAAGACGGACAAAGCCCTGTACAAGCCGGGTGAAAAAGCTACAATCAAGATTCATGCATCTACCAAGAACGGTGCGGTTCCTAATGCGGAAGTAACGCTCATGGCAGTAGACCGCGGTGTAATCGACTTGATTAACTATCATGTTCCGGATCCTGTCGCATACTTCTATGATACATGGTATTTCCCGGAATGCGTGCGTGGTGGTGACAGCCGCTCTCTGCTTATGGATCCAATTACCTATACAAGCAATTATCTTGTCGGTGGTGACTCTGACAAGCTTCAGGAACGCAAGAACTTTGATCCTACTGCTCTGTTTGTGCCTGCATTGATAACGGACAAGAACGGAGATGCACAGTATACATTTACACTGCCAGATTCACTTACTGCATACAGGATTACGGCGGTTGGTGTTAACGGAAATAA
Organism: Treponema sp.; assembly: GCA_017613485.1. The sequence continues at coordinate 10,404 of JAGADS010000294.1, read as the reverse complement.
CTTTGCACTTTCGGAAGATGAAATGTCTGTTGCAAATCCTGTTTCCGTGCGTACAGTCATGCCAAGAAAACTGCGTCTGGGTGACGTGAGCGAAATCGGTGCCACACTCTCTAACCTTGAGGAAAAGGCACACAATGTAACGATTACGATGAACCTTTACAGCGGAATTGAAAAAACAGGCGTTACACAGAATCCTTATGAGGTACAGAAACTTCCGGGTACAGCAAGCCTGCAGGACAAGACTACAAAGACAATCTCGGTTCCTGCCCAGAGCACAAAGCCACTGTACTTTAACATCAAGGCAGATGATCCGGGATGGATTACGGTTGAATATATCGTAAAGTCCGATGTAGTTAACGAGAAGATACTCATGCCTCTGGAGATAGAAAAGCCATACATTTACGAGACGGTTGCAACGGTGGGTGAGGTTGGCCGTGACGAAAAACAGGCTACCGGTGCAGAAAAACTTATTCTTCCGGGTGATGCCGAGGACAACATGGGAAGCCTTTATGTTCAGCTTGATCCGACCCGCATCGGTGTTCTTGGAGAGGCTGTGCGTTATGTATTCCATTATCCTTATGGTTGTCTTGAGCAGAGGTCTGCGGCAATTCTTCCTCTTGTTGCATTCGGTGAATACGTTGATGCATTCGGATTGAGGTCTGAGGTTGTGGATTCAAAGGCGGTCGTAGAGAATGAGATCAAGAACTGGGCAAGCAGTCAGCTTTACGACGGTTCATTCCCGTACTGGCCTGGTGGACAATACTCAAGTCTATATGTCTCAACACGCATCGGTGAAATACTCGGTATTGCAAAGAAGAAGGGCTTCAACATTCCTAAGGAGATTGACCTTGATGATCTTGCAAGCTATTTGAAGAAGGAAGCCCATAACAACATGAAATATGTCTCTCACCGCTCATGGTATGCTTACGATGCAGTCCATACACTGTATTCTGCGTCATTGCTTACTTCCGATATCGATGAGTCTGAGATTGACAATCTGTTAAAGGAAAACAGTGACCTGGATGTCTCTACGCTGGCATTGTGCGGACTTATATATGATAACCTTGGCATGACAAGCAAGGCAAAGAATGTCCTTAGCAGGGTAAAGAGCCACATCAAGCTTTCAACCCAGGGTGCGGAGATTGCAGAGCCACAGTTCAATGATTACTGGTCGTTCTACTATGATCAGTCAGAGAAGTTTGCGCTCCTGCTCCAGCTTTACAGCAGGCTTGCTCCATCCGACAAGGTTAACCAGCATCTTGTGTTTGAACTCTTGAAGATTCAGCAGTCCAACAGGGGTTACTGGTATTCAACTGCCGCTACAGCCCGTGTACTTATTTCAATGGATGAATATATCCGTGCCAATGACCTTACCAAGCTTGATTTCACTGCGGAGGTCTTGCTCAACGGAAAGAAACTGAACGAGGGTTCATTCAAGGGAGTTGGGGCAAAGGCTGTGGACAAGACAATTGCATTTAACGAGGATCCAGTCAAGGATATGCCTCGCGACAAGGAACTGAATCTTGAATTCAACAAGAACGGTCAGGGAACACTCTATTATACTGTTTCCATGAAGTATGCAATTCCGGCTGCAAGACAGTATGCAAGGGATGAAGGTATCTGTATCTTTACCGAGATTACTGACGTAAAGACGGGAGAGGTTGTAAAGGCAGACAAGCTAGTGGCAGGCAATATTTACCGCGAGCGTGTGTATATCTCTTCAACTAGAAACCGTGAGTATGTTGCAGTACGTGCCCCAATTCCTGCTGGTGCCGAGATTCTGAATGCCGCATTTGTCACGACAGGCACTCAACCGAAAGTGGCAGGTGAGGAAGAGGAAGATGATGACAGCTGGGAAAGCTTCTACCGCAATTACAACTGGGGACTTTCTTATCAGGGCATCTACGACAGCGAGGTCCAGTACTTCTGGGATTACTTCCCGCGTGGAAGCCAGAAAGTAGAATTCATGTTCCGTGCTACAAGAAAGGGTACATTCAACACTCCATGCAGTACCGCTGAATGTATGTATCAGGAAGAGATATTCGGAAGAAGCAACGGTAAAGTCTGGACAATAGAATGAGAAAAAAACAGCCGGCTGTAAAAAGTCCTGGCAGGAAACTAACCGTTACAATTATCGTCATTCTGGTTCTGGTGGCACTTGGCGTTATATGGCACATAGTCATGGTCAGGTGGCCGGATCCAGAGCTTGAGGCATTCAGGGAGCATCAGTACAGTACCCGCTTTTATGACAGGGAGGGGGTGCTGCTTCATGTAATGCCTCTTGATGACGGTCTCAGGCGTGAGTATTATCCGCTTGAGGCTTTCCCGGAGGAACTTGGCAATCGTTTTATAAGCGAAGAGGATTCTCATTTCTATCATCACCCCGGTGTCGATTTTCTTTCGGTTGTCAGGGCATGGTGGCAGAACAAAAAGGCAGGTCAGGTCGTAAGCGGTGCCTCAACAATCACAATGCAGCTTGTACGCATGGTTCACCCACGACAGGAAGAAGTCGGCATGAAGACTAAAATCCGCGAGATGTTCCGTGCTTTTTCGTTTGAGGCAAAGTTGAGCAAAAAGGAAATACTTGAGCTTTACCTTAACAATGTTCCTTTTGGTTTTCAGATTGAAGGGGTAGGTTCTGCATCGCGTTCATTTTACGGTGTGGAGCCGGCTAAGCTTACTGAGGAACAGATTGATTCAATCGTAAAGATTCCACGGAGGCCCTCTGAGTATGCCCCTGCAAAAACATACGAATACAAAACCCAGTGTCCGCATTTTATCCTTAAGGTTCTTTCGGATTACAGGGAAAAAAATCAGACTATCCCGCCGGAAGTGACTCTTTCCATAGACTCAGACTTGAACGTAAAGGTAGAGAAGCTGATTCAATCAAAGCTTACGGAATACAAGGAAGCACGTGTCCATAACGGTGCCGCCTTTGTGATGAATAACCGCACGGGAGAAATACTTGTGTGGGTGGGAAATGCCTCTTTTGATGATGCAGAGCATTCAGGGCAGATAGACGGTGTGCTTGTAAGGAATCAGCCTGGAAGCTCAATGAAGCCTTTCCTCTATGCGCTTGCACTTGAATGTGGTTTTTCGCCTAGCTCTGTTCTGCCTGACATTCAGATGGATTTTGGAGGAGAGGGCGTCTATGTTCCACTGAACTTCAACAATATGTTCAACGGACCTGTCATGTTCCGAAATGCCCTTGCCTCAAGCCTTAACGTGCCTGCGGTTTACCTTTTGTACAACGTGGGCATGGATAATTATCTTGAGCGCCTGGACATGCTGGGATTTGAATCTCTGGCAGGTAAGCGTGACTCAATGGGGCTTTCGCTTGCCCTTGGTGCAGGGGAAGTGACTCTTTATGAGATGGTGCGGGGCTTTTCTGTGTTTACCAATGACGGTCAGCTTGTTGAGGACACTACATATCTTAAGACGGAGCAAAAGGCATCGTTACGGAAAGTCTATTCCTCTGACACTGCAAGGATAATATGCTCGATATTAAGCGACAAGAATGCACGCTCTCTTGGCTTCGGGAATGCCCAGGTCTTTGATACGAAATATCCATGTATTTTCAAGACTGGAACTTCAAATCAATTCCAGAACATAATTGCCTTGGGGTCTACATCTGAATATACGGCCGGGGTCTGGATGGGAAATTACGAGGGAGAGACTGTTGTGCGTCAGACTGGAAGCAGCATACCTGCCTCTGTGGTACGTCAGATTCTTGATGAGCTTTCGGAGACATACGGTGCAATGGAATTCCTGGAGCCGGAGCTTTACGAGAAAAAACAGCTGTGTGCCCTGTCTGGAATGAAGGCCACATCCTGCTGCCCCTCAAGGATAAGCGAATATGTCCTTAAGAACTCAAATGATGACTTGTCGTGGAATACACCGTGCTCATGGCATCATATTGAAAACGGCAGGGTTGCAATCTCCTATCCGAGCGAGTATCAGCACTGGTCAAACGGAAGAAACTATGCGGGCAGTATCTCCGGCGAGGAAATAGATGTGGAGATACGTTTCCCAAGGAACAAGGCCTCGTTTGTCTATGATCCGCAGATGCCAAAGGAATCCCAGGTGCTTCATGTGCTTGCGGTGGGCGGAGGCTCGGCTGTCACCTCATTGTATCTGGACGGCAATTTTGTAGGAAGCGTTCAGGGCATACTTGAATGGGACATCCCTCTGGAGCGCGGGGTACATTCCCTGGAAGTGACGGCGGGTAATTCACGTGACATTGTGACATACACGGTTCAGTGACTTTTCCGGGCGGCTTCCTTTACGTAGCGGGCATCCAGCGCATCTATTCCGTAGGTTTTGGCATCAATCTGCATCTGTTTTATGGCCCTGTTGAACTCCTGGGGTGTTGCGGCCTGAATTGCCTTCCATGAGTCTTCCTGAACGGTTTTTGAGACATTGGCTTCTGTTGTGCGGAAGTCGGATTCTGTATCCTGGTTTTGACTGATTTGATTAATCTGATTGACCGGTGTAAAGCGGTTTTTGCGGAAAAGCTCATTCAAAAAGGAAAGAGCCTGAATATAGGGGCCTTTTTCTTCGATGCATGAGTGGTAGATTCCTGTCTTACTGTCATAGTATCCCATGCCAAGTTCCTCAAGGCCGTCAAAACTGCATACAAGGACACTTACACTGCCCAAAAGCCTGAAATCGGGGTCTAAGGGATAAGTCTCCATTGTTTTTCTGACAGCTTCCTGAAGGCTTCCATAAAGCATGGTGTTTGTTGCCCTGTTAAAATTCGGAGAGGCAGGGGTAGGAAAGGAAGACTCCTGAGGATTTGCCTCAATTTTTGTTGAGAAGTCTGCATTTTTACTGCCGCAGGATTGAATGATAATGCAGGAGAGTATGGACACTGTGAAAATTACTGTTTTCGAAAACCTTTTAAAAATCATTTTATTTAGAGAAAACTGATTATGTCATTGCCGGACTCGATCCGGCAATCTTTGCTTGAATATATTACAGTAACATAGATTATCGGGTCAAGCCCGATAATGACATTATTCAGAGAGCAAGAATGACATTATTCAGAGGTCAGGAATGGCATTGTTCAGAAATGCTCTAAAATATAACAAAATTGTTAAAGTTACAAAAAAATTCTAAAAAAAAATCGGTAAATTTCTTAAAAACTTTCAATTTTACTCAACACTTGTAGGGAATTACAGTAAAATTGTCCAAAAAATAAAAAATTTTTGCATAAATTTTCATAAAAACAATTTGACATGTTTTATTGCTTGCCATTATACTAAAATCAAATGATAGGCAAAATGCCTAAATAAGAAACGCACTCTTTCATTTTCACTAAGGAGGAATACATGAAAAAGTCAAGCATTATTTTGGGTCTTGCAGCTTGTGCAGCTCTTGCATTTGTAACAGGTTGTAAGAAGACAGAAGGAGCAGCTGCTGGTGACAGTGGTAAGACAAAGCTCTCTGTATGGTCATTCACTGATGAGATCGGCGGATTCATCGACAACCCTGATTATGGTTACAAAGTAACTCACCCGAATGTAGAAGTTGAGTACACATTTACACCAACAGATCAGTTCCCAAGCAAACTGGACCCAGTTCTTGCTTCTGGAAACGGTGCTCCAGACGTATTCGGTCTTGAGGATGCTTTCGTTCGCAAGTATGTTGAATCAGGTCTTCTTCTTGAACTCGATGACCTCTATGCTCAGGTAAAGGACAAGATGGCTGATTACCCGATGAAGGTCGGTAGCTATAACGGACACGTTTATGGTATGTCATGGCAGGTAGCTCCTGGAGCTCTCTTCTATCGCCGCAGCTATGCAAAGAAGTACTGGGGAACAGATGATCCAGTAGAAGTACAGAAGAAGGTTGCTGATCTTCCAACATTCATGGCATCAGCACGCCAGCTCCTCAAGGATTCAAACGGAAAGTGTAAGATCGTATCAACATCTGGTGACCTCTTCATGCCATACAAGGGTGCTCGCAAGAAGCCGTGGATTGTAGACGACAAGCTCTATATCGATCCAGCTATGGAAGATTACATGGAAATGGCAAAGACATTCTATGATGAGGAACTTGACGGACGCACATCACAGTGGGCAGAAGGCTGGTATGCCGGTATGAACGACACACTGAAAGATGAAAAGGGAAATGACCTTGAAGTTATGTGCTACTTCCTCCCAACATGGGGTCTCCACTATGTTCTTAAGACAGACGCTTCTAAGACAGCTGGTGACTGGGCAATGTGTGCAGGTCCTGCTCCATATCGCTGGGGTGGTACTTGGATTGCAGCTTATAAGGGAACAAAGCAGCCAGAAGCAGCAAAGGAAATGATCCGCTACATCGCTACAGATGACAGCTTCCTTGAAGCAATGGCAAAGGCATCTGGTGACTGCGTAGGTAACTACAACGTACAGAACAAGATTAAGGATACATTCTCTGAGCCATATCTCGGTGGACAGAACCACTATGCACAGTTCTGCGAAATGGCAAAGACAGTTGATGGTTCTCTTACTCAGGGAACAGACCAGCAGATTGAATCTCTGTGGAATGAATCTGTAACAGCTTATGCTATGGGCGAAAAGTCAAAAGAAGACGCTCTTGCAGCATTCAAGGATCAGGTTGCTACAACAATGGGTTACTAATCTAACCTCTAAATACGGTGTCTGATTAAAAGGATGCCGTATTAAAGCCGTGTTAAGAATCATGTCTTTGAAAGATATCTCTTGCACGGCTTTTTTTGGTATATAAAAAGTAATTGGATTTTTTTTGTCAGACAGGAAGGATTTTTTCAAATTTTTAGCCTGTTCTTTCTTAAGGAGGTTGTTGCATGGGCAAACATGGCGGAACACAAGCAAAAGTGAATCGGACAGGATATTTCTTTGTCATTCCTTTTGTTGTTGTTTTCTTGGTTTTTAATTTTTGGCCTACGATTTATACATTTTTACTTTCATTCGGAAATCTTGAAGGTTTGAAACAAAATTTTGATTTTGTAGGTTTTACTCAGTATAAAAAATTATTTACAGATCCCTATTTCTGGGGTGCAGTAGGTAATACGTTCATAATCTGGGGATTGAACTTCGCTCCTCAGCTGGGACTTGCCCTTTTGTTTGCCATTTGGTTGACAGATGTTAAGCTTCGCATTCGCGGCAAAAACTTGTTCCGTGCACTTTTCTATCTTCCAAACCTCTTGACGGCAGCTTCTGTTTCTCTTCTCTTCAGGTCTTTGTTTGGTCACCCGATTGGACCTGTTAACCAGATTTTGATGAAACTCGGCATGATAGAGAGTGCATTCAACTTCTATCGAAGTGTTACAGCCTCACGCTTGATTGTCGCATTTATCCAGTGGTGGATGTGGTGTGGTCAGACATTGATTTTGCTTATGGCCGCTATAACCTCAATTTCACCTTCTCTCTATGAATCAGCAGTTATCGATGGTGCCAACGACTGGCAGTGCACATGGAAGATTACAGTTCCATTGCTGCGCCCGATGATGTTCTACGTTCTTGTAACATCTATGGTCGGTGGTATGCAGATGTTTGATATACCGTTCCTTATTACAGGTATGCACGGTGAGCCGGACTATAAGATCCGTACCGCAGCTGTGTATATGTATAATATTGGTTTCCAGGGCAAGACTAATTATTCTTATGCCGCTGCGATATCCGTTGGAGTCTTCATTATTACTACGGTTCTTGCAATATTAATCAACAAGATTACCTCCGAAAGAAAACCACGTAAGCGAAGAGCCTATGTTGTAGAAGGAGTTGCAAAATGAAAAATTATCAGGTTCAAAAATCAATAAAATCAACAGTAATCTATATTTTTATGATTATATTTGCATTGATTGCTGTAGTTCCTGTCTGGGTATTGCTCATAAATGCAACTCGAAGTACAGCTCAGATTAATACAGGTCTTTCAATCTTCCCGAGCATTCATGCTTTTAATGACTGGACAAATCCAGAGACTGGAGTTGTAACTAAATCTAACTGGTTTGCCTTGACAAGCCGTGGATTCCAGATTGCACATGGTTTTAGGAACAGCATTATCGTAGCTGGTTTCTCTACATTGTTGAATGTTTACTTCTCTGCATTGACAGCCTATGCAATTCATATCTACCGCTTCAAGGGACGCAAGGTTCTTTGGGCTGTAATCATGACTTTGATCATGCTTCCTGCTTCTCTGTCATTCATCGGTTTCTATCAGTTCATGGCAAAGATTCACCTTACCAACACATACATTCCGTTGATTGTTCCGGCAATTGCCGCAGCAGGTACGGTATTGTTCATGAAACAGTATCTTGAATCAATCTTGTCTCTTGAGTTGATTGAGGCTTCCCGTATTGACGGTGCCGGTGAGTTCCTTATTTTCAACAGGATAGTTTTGCCGGTTGTTAAGCCTGCTATTGCTACTCAGGCAATCTTCGCCTTTGTTGCCAGCTGGAATAACTTCATGACACCTTTCGTCTTGCTGTCAAAAACGGATATGTATACTTTGCCGATGTTGGTACAGATGCTTCGTGGTGATATTTACCGCACAGAGTACGGTGGAATTTACCTCGGTATCGCAATTTCTCTGGTACCGATCATCATCTTCTACTGCTTCATGTCAAAATTCATCATCAGTGGTCTGACGATGGGTTCTGTAAAAGAGTAGTTTTAGAAGAATTAAACTATACGGCTGTCCAATAAGTAAGATTTGTCATTGCCGTGCAGGACACGGCAATCTGTAAATACTTGTGTTACAAGTAAATAGATTTTCGGGTCAAGCCCGAAAATGACAGGTTTTGGACTTTTTGGGCAGCAATTTTTTTTTGTAAAAAAGTTGTTATTCCTGCAAAATTTCACTTTCTTTTTTCTGAATTAGGGTTTATTATATTATTAACTATTCTTTCAAAAAACTAAGCAAATGAGTAAGTCATAGGAGAAAATTATGAGCATGAAGATCAAAAATGTCCTTTCTGACGATTTTAAGCGCTACGGAAGGGTTCTGACTGGTTATGACACCAAGGAACTTCTTGCAAAACTGGATGAATGTACTCCACTGCCAGCTGATTCTGTTGTCTATGAGCCGGGTGAATCTCATCTTGAGGCCCTGCCAATCGCAAAAGAATTCAGTACCAATGCTTACGGTGGAATGCCAGTTCAGGTGGGTTACTGCAACGGTTACAACACAAAGCTCAACTGCCTTGAGTATCACCGTGGAAGCGAGCTGAATATTCCCTCAACAGATGCAATTCTGCTTGTCGCAACTGTAAGTGACATCAAGGACTGGAACATCGACACCAAAAAGGTAGAGGCTTTCCATGTGCCGGCAGGAACTGTTGTTCAGGTTTACGAGACAACCCTGCATTATGCCCCATGCTGCAACGTAGACGGTAAGACAATTGCACCGGGATTCCGTGTAGTAATCGTTCTTCCAAAAGACACAAACACACAGAAACCAGATCTTGCTGTAAAGGATCCGGAAGACAAGCTCTTGTGGGCAAAAAACAAGTGGCTTCTTGCACATCCTGATTCAAGTGAGGCAAAGAGCGGTGCTTTTGTTGGAATCAGCGGTGAGAACATCGACATCAGCAAAAACTGAGCAGTAAACCATTAATGCTGGATATAATTCAGCAAATTGAACATATAAATCATTTATAAGGAGCAAAAAAGAATGATTAACAACAAACCAAAAGTCAAAATCGGTATTGTGGCTGTGAGCCGCGACTGTTTCCCGGAGTCTCTTGCAGTAAACCGCAGAAAGGCTCTTGTTGAAGCTTACACAAAAAAGTATGGTGCAGATGAAATCTATGAATGCCCGATTTGTATCGTAGAAAGCGAAATCCACATGTGCCAGGCATTGGAAGACATCAAGAAGGCAGGATGTAACGCACTCTGTGTTTACCTTGGTAACTTTGGTCCTGAAATCTCTGAGACCTTGCTTGCAAAGCATTTTGAAGGTCCAAAGATGTTCTGTGCCGCTGCAGAAGAGACATCTAAGAACGGCGGTCTTATCCAGGGTCGTGGTGATGCCTACTGTGGTATGCTCAATGCTTCTTATAACCGTAAGCTCCGCAACCTCAAGGCTTATATCCCTGAATATCCTGTAGGAACAGCAGAGCAGTGTGCAGACATGATTCACGAATTTGCACCAATCGCAAAGGCTGTCTATGCCCTGAATCACCTGAAGATCATTTCTTTCGGACCACGCCCACTCAACTTCCTTGCATGTAACGCACCAATCAAGCAGCTTTACAACATCGGTGTTGAGATTGAGGAGAACTCTGAGCTTGACCTCTTTGAGTCATTCAACAAGCATGCAGGAGACGCACGTATTAAGGAAGTTGCCGCTGATATGGCAAAGGAACTTGGAAACGGCAACAAAAAGCCTGAGGTTCTTGAAAAGCTTGCACAGTACGAGATTACACTCCTTGACTGG
>JAGADS010000293.1 GCA_017613485.1 Treponema sp. | reverse complement strand
CGAAATAAGCATCGAGGACGCCTTCGAGAAGATGGATTTGACATTCGGAATACTTGACTACTTCGTCAGCGAAGGAATACTGATCGGGGATCTGGTCGAGGCCGGAATGGAGCTTGTGGATGATGATGTAACCGAAGAGCTTGAGGCCAAAATGGAAGGCCAAATACTCAAGTCATTGGCTGACATTAACGTCATCGCACTTCTTGTGGCCGCAATGAGAACCGAGCAGGACTTTGCCTTAAATCGCATACGTGAAGTCGACATCAGCGAAGATTCCGACAGTCTCTATGCCGACGGGGTTTTGGGCATGGCAATCGCAAACCAGATTGCGGGAACCAAAGGAGCATTCAATTTCAAAAGATACAAGGACGCAAAGCCAGGAATCATCTGGGGATTGCCTCCGATGCTTGACGACATCTTTGCAGGCCTGATTGCAGGATGCATTTCAAAAATATTTGAGGAATAACTATGGAAAATGACGATTACTTTGAAGATGAGGAATTCTCACCGGTAAGGTCTCTTTTGGGGCTTTTGACATTCTCTACAATACTGCCGATTAATGTGTACACATCAATAGAGTACATGACAAAGCTTACATGGTGCTGGCCGTTTCTGCACATTTTCATTGGGATTTTAGCCGCAGTCTGCGGATACGTGTCATTGGAAATCCTGCATCTGAATTCATTTTTCACAGCAGCTATCGTCTATGCATTTCTCATGTTAATAACTGGCTACAATCACCTTGACGGTGTTATGGACATGGCTGACGGGGTAATGGTCCACGGAGATGCTGAAAGAAAGATTAAGGTCATGAAGGACTCATCTGTAGGTGCAGGTGGTGTTGCAACACTATTTCTGGTGGCCAGCCTGACAATTGCCGGAATATACAACATTTTGGATTACAACTTCATTTACGGAATCGTAATCTGTGAGATGTCTGCCAAAATATCTCTGCTTACAACCGCACTTCTCTCAGAGCCTCTTACGCCTGGAATCGGAAGCTATTTCATAAAGGAAACCAATCTGGCCAATTATTTCGCTTCAACAATAATAATCGCAATCATTGCAGGACTTCTGGCAAACTATGTTGGAATGCTTGGAGTAATCGGTGCTATCGTAAGCGGAATCATAATAGCACTCGTTGCAAGAAGGAATTTCGGTGTGGCCAACGGTGATGTGCTTGGAATGAGCAATGAGGTAGGTCGTCTGTTTTCACTGTTATTCATGGCAGTAGCCCTGTTTTTCTTTTAGATTATTTTAACACGTCAAAATCAATATTGAAGTTGGCTTATCACGCGCTTAAATAGTAGAAGCGTTATAGGTAGTAGTGATGAGATTTGCCATGAAACAATCATTTGAAAATTGTATTATTTGATGTCTCACCCTATAAAATATGAAATTATTCTATTTTGTGTATATTGTTTTTACCTCTGAAGTCATTTAAAGTGGCAATCTCGTCATTTTCAAAATTATTATATATTTTCATGGTTAATCTATTAATTGATTAGTATGAATGTTAATGTTTTAAGATTGGATCACAGACTGAAAAGAGACACACGTATCACAACCCACGTTTGCCTGACTGCACGTGCATTCGGAGCCAGTAAAATCTATCTTGCAGGAGAACGTGACAACAAGCTCATGGAAAACGTGAGAGATACTTCTTCTAGATTCGGAGGAAATTTTGAAGTCGAATACACAGAAAGCTACATGGGAGTCATCAACAAGTGGAAAGATGATGGCGGAAAGGTTGTGCATCTGACAATGTATGGCTCACAGGCTCATGAGGTTGCCCCTGAAATACGTGAGGATGGCTCTGACATTCTGATTGTTGTCGGAGGTGCAAAGGTTCCGGGAAAGGTCTACAAGGCTGCCGACTGGAACGTCTCAGTAACAACCCAGCCACACTCTGAAGTCTCCTCCCTGGCAGTGTTCCAGCACCTTCTGATGGACGGAAAGGAATTCGATTTGGAATTTGAAAACCCTGTCCTTGAAGTCATTCCTACAGCCCACGGAAAAACAGTAAACATTCATGACGAAAACCGTTAGGAAATGAAGTCATCCAGTCTTTTGATGGCTTTCAATTTCTCATCTTTTTTTAGCCTTGCCTGGTCGATGGCATCCCGTATGGTCTGAATTGAATTGTCATAGACCTCCCTGTCGACGGGATATGGAAAACCGTCCTTGCCTCCATGGGTAAAGCTGTATTTCACCGGATCCTTCCAGCTTGCAGGCTCACCGTAGACAAGATCTGAAATCAGTGCCAGTGCCCTTATCTTTTTGGGGCCTATCCCCTGAAGCATAATCAGCTCCTCATAGTTTTCAGGCTGAATTTCCCATGCCCTTGTGAGGACTTCAAACTCCTTGTCCGAAATGTCCATGTCCAGAACCGGATGGTGGGCAGGCATTGTAAAGTCATCCAGAAGCATTTGATTGTCCTTTCTTTTAAAGTATTGTCTTAAGTGATTTGGATTGTCATTTATCAAATCGACGCTTATCTTTTGGGCTTCCTCGCTGTCCTTTGAAGACATGTTCAATGTATTTGGAGTTTTTCTATCGCAGGATATTCCGCTGTGAGGGTCATTTAAAAGCTTGTCTACTTCACTACCCAACCAGTGGTATCTTCTTGCATACTTGTTCTGTGTGTTCATGCCCTGCTGGATGACCGCCCAGTCTCCCTTTTCGGTCACGAAGAAGTTGTGCTGGTACAAAGTATATCCGTCCTGGATGCATGAGTTGTCTATTTTGGCAGACAGTTTGCTTGTCTCGACCAGTTTTTCGGTCGTCTTCGTTTTGAGGTTGAAGACTTCTCCGGCATGCTCAATGCCTTCAGGGGTCTTTCTTGATTTCGCCCCTTTGCCTCCGGTGAGATAAACTCCATGTTCCTCGGCGTCAACTGAGGCTTTCAGCGCTCCCAGGGTGGTTGTTGTGGTTCCTGAGGAATGCCAGTCAAAGCCCAAAACGCAGGAGAATGCCTGAAACCAGTATGGATTGGATACTCTGTTTAGGAATTCCTCCAGACTGTACTCTTCAATGATTACCGAAGCCAATGCTCCTGACAGTTTAACCATTCTTGTAAACAGCCATTTTGGCGGATGGCCTCCATGGAGCGGTAGATTGACTGCACCTCTTCTTTGCATGAGATAGGGTATGTAGTTTATAAATAATATCTTTTTAGCGAGAGCAAATGATGAGTATTATTTCGCCATGTCTATCCGAGATTCTGGAAGTAAATTCGGTTCATTTTTTTTAAAATTTAATTAGTTTAATTAATGTTATCTGTTTTATATCTTATGTGT
>JAGADS010000292.1 GCA_017613485.1 Treponema sp. | reverse complement strand
GGAAAAAGGCTTTATTTCCCAAAAGGCATCATTGCACAGAGTGGAGAGGCTAAAAAGCTCGGTAAGACTGCCAACGGTACAATCGGAATGACTGTAATAGGCGGTAGTCCTGTGACTTTAAAATCAATTCAGGATCAAGTTCCGGGTTTCAGTGCACGTGAATTGGTTGCATACGCACCAACTGCCGGTAATCCTGATTTGCGTGCCTTGTGGAAAAACTCAATCATAAAGAAAAATCCGCGTCTTGAAAATATTCCGATTTCACTGCCGGTTCTTGTTCCTGGTCTTACCGCCGGAATCTCATATCTTGCAGACCTTTTCCTTGATGAGACAAAGGGACTTATTGCATCTGATCCATCCTGGGATAATTATGTTTTGATTGCATCTGCCAGACGAAATGCAAGCTTCATTCAGTTCCCGATGTTCAAAGACGGAAAATTCAATATTGATGCACTTGAGCAGAAAATGAGCGAGGAGGCCAAATCCGGTTCTGTCCGTGTTCTCCTTAACTTCCCGCAGAATCCTTCAGGTTACAGCCCGACCACCGATGAGGTTAAGCGCCTTGTTGAGTTTATAAAGGGGCTTGCAGACAAGGGTGTAAAGGTGATGGTATGGTGCGATGACGCATATTTCGGACTTGCCTATGAAAAAGAGATTGAGCGTCAGTCTCTGTTTGCATATCTTGCCGACCTTAGCCCGAATGTTCTTGCCGCTAAAATCGACGGACCTACAAAAGAAGATTTTGCATGGGGATTCCGCTGTGGTTTCATAACATTTGCATGCAAGGGAATGAGCGAGGAACAGTACGATGCACTTGTAAAGAAACTGATGGGAACAATCCGTTCATCCGTGTCATGCTCTTCAACTCCGCCACAGAATATTCTGCTCAAGGCATTCCAGGATCCCAAGATTGAGGAACAGAAAGCCGCATATTTTAAGGTTCTTGAAAAACGCTATCAGATGGTAAAGAATTTTGTCAGCACACACAAGAGTGATGCGCTTTACGCTTTGCCGTTCAACTCCGGTTATTTCATGTCCTTCCATTTGAATACAATTGATGCCGAGGTTCTTAGGAAAAAGCTTCTGGAAGAGAAGGGTATTGGAACCATCTCCATAGACAGTCATACTCTGCGAGTTGCATTCTCAAGTCTGGACGATGACAAAATCGAGACTGTTTATTCTGCGATATACGAGACCGCTGATGAACTTGCACGTGCTTAAAAGAACAGCCGTTGTTCTTGCCCTTGTGTTTTCAGCTTTACTCTTGGGATGTAAGGAAAAGGATTCTACAATTATAATCTGGACTGACAGGCCTGAGTTTGCCTCCTATGCCGAGCTGTTCAATTCAACTCATGAGGATATGAAGGCTGTCGTTGTATACAAGGAGAATCCCTCTGCATCTCTTCCTCCGCAAAAAAACGAGATAATGCCGGATTTGATTATAGGTCCATGGCTTAAAAGTCCCACCGCAAAAAACTATTATTCACCTTTGGATAAAAGGATTTTTTCAGAGAAGGGGCTTGATAAATCGATTTTCTATCCGCAGCTTCTTGAATACGGTGTTGTGGACGAAAAACAGTATCTTCTTCCTGTGAGCTATAATCTTCCTGCGATGGTGTGCCTTAAGTCAAACGAGGAGTTCTTGCCGGATCAGCATGTTCTTTCGCTGGATGCAATAAAGGAATGTGCGGCTGCTTTTAATGCAACTGATAAATACGGTGACTATATAAAAATTGGTTTTGCTCCCTCATGGGACTACGATTTTGTTTATGAGGCCTCAAAGATTCTGGGTGCAGGATATGAGCAGTCTGAGGATGGCTTTAAGTGGAATGATTATGGTCTTAATGCGACAGTTGAGTACATGCGCAAATGGACAGACGAGGTTAATCAGTCTACGGTGCTTGAGCAGAATTTCATGTTCAATTACCTTTACATGCCAAAGTACAGGTGGGTTTCAACGGAAAAATGCCTTCTTGCCTTTATGACCAGTGACGAGCTTTTTTCTCTTTCAAATGAATTCTCTCAGAACCTGACATTCAGGTGGCTTATAAACGACGCACAGAAATTCCCTGTTGAAGATGCCATTGTCACTATGGGAATGTATAAGAAATCAAGGAACAAAAAACTTAGCGAGCAGTTCATCTACTGGTTCTATTCCACAGAGACCCAGCAGGCCCTTATAGAACGCAGCGAGAAAATGAATCTTGATTCAAAGTCATTCGGAATAGCAGGCGGTTTTTCATCCCTCAAGGAAGTGAATATATCTATTTTTCCTGGCCATTACAGGGTGCTTACGGAAAACCTTCCGACCGAGGCAAACATGGATTTCGGATTTTTGCTGCCTAACAGATGGGCAAACATAAAAAAACAGGTATTCATTCCGTATTATACAGAAAGATGTGACACCGATAAAGATCCTGAGACATATACATCACTTGAAGATTTCATAGCAAGCTACAACAGAACCGCGTGGTAAATTTTATGCTGAGATGGAAAATACCTCTCCGGCTTCGGGCATCAGGCCTGCTAGTCCATAGGTTCCTGTGGAGGCGGCTGTATCTACGACATCTTTAATCTGCCTCTGATAGCTTACAATCTGGGCTTCCAAATCTGCGTCTTTCAAGCCTGCTGCATTATCTCCAAGCGGAACTTTCTGCTTCATTGTGATAAGATGGTCTATGAGTGTATTGAGAATTCTTATTTTATTGACAGGAACTCCACGTTCGCCTTTTGGTGCCGGAGTACCGCTGACATGCTCAAATTGAGTATAGATAGCTACGTTGTTCTTTACAGGAACAGTAATCCGCCCCGGTGAAGTAGAAGTAAAGAGCGAATTATATGTCTGTGCATTCAGGTTAATATCTTTTGCGTACATAACAATCACCTCTCTATTTCCCCTATCGGAAAAAAAGAGGGGTGACTTTAGGAAATTATGCCCACAAAAGCCAGAGGACTATGGCCGCCGCCGCTGTTGTTATGATGGTGAAAGGGACGCCTGCCTTGAGCCATTTGCCGAAGTTCATCGGATAGCCTTCTTTTTTTACGATGCCCATTGCAACCACATTTGCAGATGCACCGAACGGGGTCAGGTTGCCGCCAAGACAGCTTCCCACCAGCAGAGCAAACATGAAAAGTTCTCCTTTTAATCCCATTGCCTGTGCCATTTTGTCTGCTACAGGAAGCATTGTGATGATGTATGGCACATTGTCCACGAATCCGCTTATGACAATTGAAACAGAAAGTATGATTACAAAGCCCAGAATCTTTGAGCCGCCTGTCAGTGATGAGAGGAACATTGCGAAGTCATTCAAAAGGCCTGCTGACTCTATTGCACCGATTACGATGAAAATACCTATAAGGAAAAAGATTGTCTCCCAGTCAAGTTCTTTAACGACAGTGCATGTGTCCTTAAAAGATTTTTTTTGAATCAGGCGGTACCACAAAAGACCTATGATGCCCAGTCCCAGGACTAGAAGACCGCTCAAATATGTAAAGTCTGTCGGAATGAATGAAACGGCGGCAAGACCCAGAATCATAGTCAGAAGCAAAATGAACGGGAACCAGGAGATGACAGGATCTTTGTCAACCTGAATCTTGTTTTTTCCTGCCTTGGCAAAAAAGAAATAGAAGAAAATACAGCCTGCAAGAAGTCCTGTCTGAACTATGAAGAAAATCGAAAGCCTGCCGTTGTGGACAAAGAAGTCGTTGAAGTTGTATCCGGCATAGCTAGCAAAAATCATTGATGGCGGATCACCCACAAGTGTTGCAGTTCCCTCAAGATTGCTCATAACGGCAAGACCTATCATGAACAGCGTTGGGTTCATCTTGAGCTTTTTACACAGTGCAAGTGCAATTGGTGCCATTACAAGTACGGTTGCGACATTCTCTACAAATATGGAGATGATGCCTGTCATTGCAAGTATGGCGATGATGGCAAGTCCTGTATTTTTACTGTGGGAGATAATTGAGTCTGCAATGCGGGCCGGTACTTTTGAATAGATGAAGAGGGCTGCTATGATCATGCTGCCAAGGTAAATCATAAGGACATTCCAGTTCACGATGTCGCGGAAACTGTGCACAAGCGAATAAAGACGTGCCTGAAGTGTTGAGCCGGAAGAAATGTCAGGTGGAAGAGTAAATATTGCGTTGGGTAAAATAATTCCTATTGCGATGACAAGAACTGCGGCAAGGGTCGTGAACCACACTTTTTTATCCTGAAATGCAATGACAAGAATATACATTAAAATTGCAATGGCCAGAACAATCCACTTTATATTGAACATTATTGATTCCTCGTGATTTGAATTTTTCACAGTTTAAAAGGTAAGAATGAAAAAGTCAAGTTGAAATTTGCCATTGACCAAATGCCTGCTTTTTATGTAAAGTAATTGAAATTCAATAAGAATATAAAATGGAGCAGATTATGAAAATGTTGAATAGAGTACTGATTGCAGTTGCATTGCTTACATTCACAGCACTAAGTCCGGTTTTTGCAGAAGGTGATTTTTCTTTTGAGAATGAAATCTCTACAGACACATATATTTTGGGTGACAGGGTAAATGACAACCGCCGTTTTGGTGGAATCAAGGAACGCATTCAGGGAGTTTACACAAGCAAGAAAGTTGATTTGAACGCAAATATCTCTCTTGATGTCAGGGGTGAAACCGGGGATGTAGGGGAGGGGAAAAAATCCCGTGCTCAGTTTGACTGGCTTAGCGTTAATGACAGTTATTTTAAATTCCGCCCGATGGAAAAAATACAGATAGCTGTTGCCACAGAAAAAGCGACAGAAAAAGCATCCGGTTCGTTTTTTCCCGTGTTGAATGATTATGTTGTAGGACTCGGAAACTATACAGGTAATGTGGGAGTATTGTTCAAGCCGATTGAAGGTTTGTCTGTTGGTGCCGGAATCAATTTCGGATACCTGTTTGACGGCCTTAGCGACAGTAACGATATCATACATTTGAATTTCGGTGGGGAATATGAGCTAAAGGACATAGGATTGATTTCCGTGACATTCAACAATGTAATAAACAATTTCGGTATAGGAGCATTTGCAAAGTTTACGGCAGTTAAGAATATGGACATATACGCAGGATTGTCTTTTCAGCTGCATAAGATGAATATGGTCTATGCCATGCTGTTCACAAACTGCTACAACGAATACTCCGACTATATCAACGGTAAGCTCCTGTTGAATGCGGGTCTTGAATACAAGGGAGTTGAAAAGCTTACTCTGGCGGCGGATATTGCGACAAACTGTTTCATAGAAGCCGACTGGACTCATGATTTATATGCCGGAGTTAAAGCCGGATATGATATTAACAAAAGTTTCTCTGTAGACGGAAAAATCTACATGTTCCTTGACCTTGTGGACAGCAGCACGAATGGAAATTATGATGACCGCTATAAGCCTTCAATTTTCCTGTACCCTGAGGTAGCCTACAAAACCGGAAGCCATACGTTTACAGCCGGAATCAAAATGGAATTCTACGACGGTGTCATGGGCATGGCTTTTCCGCTCTCATGGAAATACTCTTTTTAATGCGTAATTCTTAATGCCTAATTCGTAATTGAATAATTTCCTCATATTTCTCGAAAATCTTGACTAACCGCTTTTTTTTTGTATAGTGGTTTCGTTCCGTATGGGACAGTATTTCAACAAGTTGGCGCACACATTTAACGTCAATATGGAGTAAATCATGAAATTATTAAGCAAAACACTGGCCGCAGGTGCTGTTCTTGCATTTGCTGTGATGGGATCTGCCTTTGCAGAAGGTGAACTTAAGTTCGAGAATGAGGTATCAACAGATACATGGCTCATTGGAGATACTTTTGATGAAGATCATCATTCTGGTCAAATCGAAGAGCGAATGCAGGCTGAATACAAAAGTGATAAAGTTGATGTAAATGCTAATTTCTCTGTATGGATTGGGTCTGAAAGTGAAGATGTTGCTGGTGATAAAAAAATCAGGGCACGTTTTGGTGGTTGGTCATCAAATGATAGTTACATCAAGTTTCGCCCCATAGATGTGCTGCAACTGGCGTTGGCAACAAGTGATGGTAGGGAATTTGCAGCTGGTTCATACTTCCCTGTTATGGATTATAAGATTGTTCTTGGAAATTATACTGGAAACTTTGGTCTTTTGGTTAAGCCTGTTGAAGGTTTGTCTATTGGAGCTGGAATAGATTATGGCTTAATATTTGATGATATTGTCGATAACAGTCGCAAACTTGATTTAAATTTTGGAGCAGAATATGAGGTTGAGAACATCGGTGCATTTGCAGTTACATTCAATGATGTTATTAATAATTTTTCAATAGGTGCTTATGCAAAGATTTCTGCTGTTCAGGATATGGATATTTATGCAGGTTTTTCTTATGCAAAAGAGAGATTAACAATGATACAAACCATTTTATTTGAAAATTATTATTGGTATTATGACCGTTCTTTGTTGGGAAAAATGCTTTTGAATGCTGGTTTTGAGTACAAGGGTATTGATAAGCTTACACTTGCAGCTGACTTGGGAACAAACTTGTTTACTGAGGCAAACTGGACTTATGATTTATACACAGGTCTTAAAGTTATGTATGATGTTAACGAAAGTTTCTCTGTTGGTGCTAAGAGCTACTTCTTCTTTGATATAACAGATGATGTAAGCAATGAGTATCATGATTATCGTTATAAGCCAGTAGTATTTTTATATCCTGAAGCAAACTACAAACTTGGAAATAACACATTCAGTGCTGGTTTCAAGATGGAGTTCAATGACGGTAACTTTAGAGGAGCTATTCCTCTCTCATGGAAGTATTCTTTCTAATGCAGGATGCATAACTAAGAATTCCTAATCTAGTTTTTTTTACAGGCGGATTTGTTTGGAGAAATATTCCCCATGCAGATCCGCTTGTTTTTTAATTAAGCATTATGCATTGTGCAATTTCCTGTACTTTCTCAAGGGGGAGACCCTGTGCCTGTGCTATCTGTTCGTATGTACCGAGACCCATCCTCAAAAGGTTCTCTGCGGCTTCTATGGCTTTCTGGGAGGCACCCTCCTTCTCTCCTTTCCTGTATGCGTTGTTTTCCCTGGAGATACAGTCACGGACAAAACGCTCGTAGCCTATCTGGTTCTCCCATTCCTGCTGGTCACGGCTCATGGTGTTTAGTAGTGTCTCTGCCATGTTCATCTCCTCCTGTCGCAAGCTATAGCTTGCTCTTAGAGTTTTTGCTTGCTCGCGAAGGCTCGCATTTTTTGCAGGCAAAAAACCGTAAAAACTCTCGGTGTGCATTATTAGCATAGCCCAGAATTCAATTTCCGACAAGTGTTCAGGCTGTTTTTTCATGATTTCTTCAATCTTAGGAAGCTCTATGTAATGTATCTGAACTATGTCGCTGAGTTCCCTGTTGTC
>JAGADS010000291.1 GCA_017613485.1 Treponema sp. | reverse complement strand
TTCCTGTACATTGGATAAAATCATCTCACTTTGCAAGAGACGTGGTTTTGTATATCAGGCAAGCGAAATTTACGGCGGTCAGGCCGGTGCCTGGGATTATGGACCACTTGGAGTTGAATTCAAGCGCAATATTCAGAACGCATGGTGGCACTACATGACACAGCTGCATGATGACGTGGTTGGTCTGGATTCCGCAATATTCCAGCACCACAAGACATGGGAAGCATCAGGTCACGTCGCCCACTTCTCTGACCCTATGATTGACTGTACAGAATGTAACGCACGCTTCCGTGCAGACCAGCTTATCGAGGATTTTGTTCACTCTCATCCAGAGACAAACCCGGGAAAACCGGTTGATACAATGACACACGAGGAGATGAAGGCCTTTATCGATGCCAACATCAACTGCCCTACCTGTGGAAGCACAAACCGCAAGTACACAGCAGTCCGTGAGTTCAACCTGATGTTCAAGACATATCAGGGACCTGTAGCAGACGAGTCACACTTGATTTACCTGCGTCCTGAGACATGCCAGGGTATCTTTACAGACTTCAAGAGCATCGTTCAGTCAAACCGCATGAAGATTCCTTTTGGTGTGGCACAGGTCGGAAAATCATTCCGCAACGAGATCATATTCAAGAACTTTATCTTCCGCACATGTGAATTTGAGCAGATGGAGATGGAGTATTTCTGCAAGCCTGGAACAGATGACGATATCTTTGAGTCATGGCGCAAAGACCGCTGGAATTTCTACCTCAAGTACGGTATTGCAGAGAAAAACCTCCAGTGGCACCACCACGACAAGCTTGCACACTATGCAAAGGACGCATACGACATTCAGTACAACTTCCCGATTGGATTTGAGGAAATTGAAGGCATCCACAACCGCACGGACTTTGACCTTAGCCAGCACACAAAGGTCAGCGGAAAGGACATGAACTACATCGACCAGGAAGACGGCAACAAGAGCTACACTCCTTATGTTATCGAGACATCAGCAGGCCTTAACCGCAACTTCCTTGCATTCCTCTGTGAGGCATACGAGGAGGAGAATGTCGGTACAAACGGAGAAGAGGATTACCGCACAGTACTTCACCTGCATCCACAGCTTGCCCCGATTACCGTTGCAGTCCTGCCATTGATGAAAAAAGACGGACTTGCAGAAAAGGCACAGGAAATCAGGACAGCACTCAAGGAAGAGTATGTAACCGACTACGACCAGAGCGGAACAGTTGGAAAAAGATACCGCCGCCAGGACGAGATCGGTACTCCGTTCTGCGTGACAGTTGACTATGACACAATAACAAAAGACAGTCCAAACTTTGATACCGTTACAGTAAGATTCCGTGACAGCATGGAACAGGACAGGGTAAAGCTTTCTGAGCTTTCAGGATTCCTGCACAACGCTATCCGCAACTATAAACCGGTAGAAAAGAAATAAACACAAGGGCTCGTCAAGATGGAATACATTGCTTTGGGAAAAACAAACTTACTGGTAAGCAAAACCGCTTTTGGTGCCATGAGTTTGGATTGCAAGGAAATTGAATCTTTGGGAGAAAAAGCCGAGGAGACTGTGGCCGCAATGGTCAGGCAGGCCTACGACGGAGGAATCAATTTCTTTGACGTTTCCCGGAGCAAGCCTCTTTGTGAGAAAAGACTTGGCGCAGCCCTGCACGATATAAGAAAAAATGTTGTTCTTGCGACAAAAAGCCAGGCACAGACCGCAAGTGACTTACGCAACGACATTCAGGAAAGCCTTAATGCTCTGAATACAGACGTAATCGATTTATATCAGTTTGACAGCCTTTCAATCGTACCGCTAAAGGACGGACCCGACGGCCTGTACAATGAGATGCTTCGACTAAAGGACAAGGGGTCAATCCGCCATATAGGTTACTCCACGGATTCCTATGAGCTTGCAACCCAGGCAATAGAAAGCGGTCTCTATGATGTGGTTCAGTTCCCGTTCAACATGCTTACAGACAAGGCATGCCACGAGCTTGTTGAGTCATGCGAGAAGACAGAGACAGGATGCCTTGCCTCACAGCCTCTTTGCGGTGGACTGGTATCAAACATTCCGCTTGCATACGGTTTTTTCACACAATTCGAGACTGTAGTTCCATTATGGGGAGTTCATACACAGGACGAGCTACATCAGATTCTTTACTTTACGGATCACCCGCCCAAGGTTGACGAGCAGTTTAAAAAAGAAGTTGCCGAGGAAAGATACCGGTTCAGCTGATCTTGTTAAGGGCAGCCACAACGTCCGCGGCTTCTTTCTTGTCCATAACGCGGGAAATCTTTACGTCAGTATTATTTGTCTGGAGAACCATAGGAGTTCCGTCCGGGTTTTTCTGTCCGAATATCTGGACTATAGGATTCCTCGGGTCCGAAGGATTGACATCAACTACCTGTGCTATGCGTCCGTTTGCAAGATAAACAAATGCACCAATCGGGAAAAGAGAAAGGCTGTACAGAAGTGCCTTTACCACAGTGTCATCATACTGGTGGTTCTCATTCTTGAGCATCTCTATCATTGCCTCATAAGTTGAACGGGCTTCCTTGAATTCACGGGGAGCCGTAATAGCCTCAAATGAACATGCCACAGTGATGATTTTTCCGTAAAAAGAAACTGCCTGTGCCTTTATGTGACGCGGATAACCTGTTCCATTCTCACGCTCATGATGGTCAAGTACGCCAAGGAGAATTGAAAGCGGGAAATTGGCTTCCTTAAGGATATTGTAGCTGATAATCGGATGCGTAAGGATCTGGGTCCTTTCTGCAACCGTAAGCGGCTTATTGTTCATGTAAAGCTGGGGAGAAATACGCAGCATTCCTATTTCATGCAGAAGACATGCCACACCAAGCTCCGTCAGTTTATCTTTTTCAATTTTAAGCTGAAGTCCTATAGTAATTGCAAGAACAGTTGAGCGTATGCCGTGATACACAAGGAAATTCTTGTTTCGGTCCTGAGCAGTAGGTGTAATACGCAGAATATATCTCCTGTGCTGCTCTACGAATTTACACAGAGAGCGTACTGTAGCATATATTTCCTTTGAATTGAATTCCTTATGAGTGGCATAGCGGGTATATAGTGCAGTCAGATAGTTCAAGTATGAGTTATAAACTTCCTGAACCATCTCCATACGCTCTTTATCATTGGAAATTGAATCTTTCTTGGCATCGGCAGCAGAAAGTGCCTCTTTTACTCCTGGATAAACAAAGTCATCTGATGCCCTCTCAGGAACGTCAGCCTTACTGGGTTCATCTATAACTGTAACTTCCTCTGTCTTCGAAGAAAGAGCCTTACGCTGTTCCTGAGTAATCTTTACTGCGGGCTTCTTTTCCTCTACAGGTCCCTTCTTTTTAATGGACTCAAGGTCAACTTTTTCTTCTGAAACAGATGCAATTACCCTTTCGCTTATAAAAACCTGGTCAAAATTCCAGTCAAGGAGGGCGCGCATGGTTTCCTGTGCAAGAGGACAGTGTGCCGGATTCAACAAAAACTGGCTGTCCAGCATTACGTCTGATGCATATTTGGTATCTGCCTGTAGTTCTGCTACTTTCAACGATTCCATATCGACCCCTTTTCTCCATTATCGTTGATTTTAAAGAAAAAGTAAAGAAAAACTGTTGTAAAAATCAGTCTTAAACATAAAAAAAAAGAACCAAAGGAAAACCTCTGGTTCTGATTTTCATAACCAAGAACGGCAGCCGTCTGGATGTCTAAAGACCCGTCCGCCGATCAGATTATTTGTGCGGGAGGATAAACAGAATACCTCGTGCACATTTTAATTATCGGCCATAAGCTGAAAAACTAAAGGAAAAAATTGTTTTTTTAGCGGAAAGAGAGGCAAAAATGTAAAAATTCCATAAAAATACAGGGAAAAAGGGGTTTCTTGAAATAAGTTGAAAAAAAGTTGAAAATTCTTAAAAAAATCTGTAACCTTTATATAAATACGCTGGTTTAGAGAGTAAAATGCAAGACAATGTCATTATTGCATCCTCCTCTCCTTTTTACCCAGTCATTTGTGCGTGACTGGGTATTTTTTTGTGATTTTAGTACCACATTGCGGCCTGATCTTCCCAATCCACGATTTCTTCGGGTGTAAAGAACAGGTTAATCTCACGGTTTGCGCTTTCAACGCTGTCACTTGCATGAATGATATTGTGTGAGGTGTGTGAACAGAAATCACCGCGAATAGTTCCCGGCATTGCATCAGCTGGATTTGTTGCACCTGTCATCTTGCGTACCAGCGTAACACAGTCGTCACCCTGCCATACCATAGCAACAACAGGCCCACTTGTAATGTAATCTACCAGTGGATCATAGAAAGGCTTACCCTTGTGCTCTGCATAATGCTCAGCAGCAAGTTCCGGAGAAATATTCATCAGCTTCAAGCCGACTAACTTCAAGCCTTTTTTCTCGAGGCGGCTGATTACCTCGCCAACAAGCCTGCGGTTCAATACACCGGGCTTAAGCATTGCAAAACATCTCGTACTCATTCGGCTAGGTTACACTATATTAAAATTTTATTCAATACTTTAAGTTTATTTTTTTCGTCTAGTCCAGGGCTTCCGCATTATAAACACCTTTAAAATGTATTGTATTTAAAATTTAAAAAAAAGGTTAGAGTCCTTTACGGGTGGTGGTAAAATGACTGTAAAGGAATCTCTGATGGAAATAACGGATTATAGAATAGAAAGATG
>JAGADS010000290.1 GCA_017613485.1 Treponema sp. | reverse complement strand
CTCCGGTCTTTACGTCGGTAATCTCGGTAAAGATACAGAGGCCTTCATCCCTTGCATACTGTCTTGCAGCAGGAATTGCATACTTCATGGATGCAGTGTAATAGAGCGTACCCTGTCCGTTCTTGTTGAATTCCAGGTTCAGCTCCTTGTCGCGCGGCATGTCCTTTATCGGATCCTCGCTGAATGCAACAGTTTT
Source organism: Treponema sp. (assembly GCA_017613485.1). The sequence continues at coordinate 2,438 of JAGADS010000290.1, read as the reverse complement.
GTCCACAGCCTTTGCGGCAACACCCTTGAATGAACCCTCACTCAGTTTCTTGCCGTTAAGCAGAACTTCCGCCGTGAAATCAAGATTGGTAAGGTCATTGGCACGAATATATTCATCCATTGAAATCAGTACGCGTGTCGTAGCGGCAGTTGAATACCAGTATCCCCTGTTGGCCTTCTGGAGGTTCAGCAGCTCAAATACAAGATGCTGGTTTGTCTTGTCCGTATGTGCCAGACGGCTGTAGAGCTGGAGTGCAAGTGCGAATTTTTCAGACTGATCATAGTAGAACGACCAGTAGCCGTTGAACTGTGGCTCTGCAATTTCCGCTCCCTGCGTAGAAAGCTTGATGTGGCTCTTAACCTTGTTCAATGCATTCTTTGCCTTGCTGGTCATGCCAAGATTGTCATAGGTAAGTCCGCACAAAGCCAGGGTAGAAACATCCAGGTTATTGTTTTCCTTGATAAGGTTGTCAATAACAGACTCGTCTATGTCTGAAGTAAGCAGTGATGCTGAATACAAAGAGTGGATTCCGTCATAGGCATACCATGAATAATCACCTGCCATCCTCAAACGGTCGTATCCGTCCTTTCTGAGATAATTTGCAAGGCGGTCCACATCGATTTCGCTTGGAATTGTGAATCCCTTCTTCTTTGCGATTCCGATTATTTCTCCAATGCGTGATGTTACATATGCACTGTCATATACTCCGCCCGGCCAGTATGGGAATCCTCCGTTGGAAAGCTGACTGCTGGACCAGTTTTTGAGCTCCTGTTCAACCACAGCCTTAACATTCACAACCTCAGACTTCAAGCCAAATGCATCAATGTATTCACCGAATGCGACAAGAGGCAGAATTGCGGCTGACCTCTGTTCAAGACAACCGTATGGATAATGGAATACATAACGAACGGCCTCTCCAAGCACACCAATGCGTGTCGGGTCAAGCTGAACATAAAGGCTTCCCATGTTGTCCTCGGCATCACCCGGAAGAATCAGCTTTTCTCCACCGCTAGCCTGCTTTTCGTCACGGCCAACCTCTCCTACCGTCGCAACCGTCTCGTAAATGTACGGCTTTTCAATTTCAAGCGGCATGAGTATCTTTTCGTTAACGACATCGGACTTGACTATATATTCAACCGTAATCCATCCAGGATCGTCACCCTTTATCGTAAAGTACAGCGGCTTTGTGCTCTGGGCAGGAACCGAAATGGTTTTTGTGGTCTTGTCCTGCAAAGATGCTTTTCCAGGAAGCTTCTGCACTTCATATGGATTCTGGGTCACACCGGTTTTTTCAATTCCGCTGTAGAGGTTCATCGTAATCGTTACGTTGTGGGCAGTTCCCTCCAGGTTGGAAAGTGTTGCACCGATTTCGCTCACATCACCCAGACGCAGCTTTCTTGGCATTACGGTCCTTACAGAAACAGGATTTGCAACAGACATTTCATCTTCTGTAAGTGAGAAGTTGTTTCCGCTTACACCAACCGCAGTTATCCTGTATGCGGTAAGTGAATCCGGGAGTGTAAACGTATACTGTGCGTCTCCGTTCTTATCCGTAATCAATGCGGGCACAAACAATGCAGTAGGATCAAAGTTCTTGCGTTCCTGCATCTTTTCGTCCGAGTCACCACCGACCAGATTGTTGCTGGTATAGGTTATCGGGTCCATAAGCAGCGAACGGCTGTCTCCACCACGCACGCAAATCGGGAAATACCATTTATCATAGAAATATGAAACAGGATCCGGAACATGATAGTTGATCAAATCGATTACACCGCGGTCAACAGCCATAAGGGTTACTTCCGCATTGGAAACCGCACCGTTCTTGTTTGATGCATGAATCTTGATGGTCGCCTTTTCACCTGGCTTGTACAGGGCCTTGTCAGTCTTTACCTCTATATTAAAGCGCTTTGTTTCCGTGCTTACATTTAATGCCGTTACACCGAAGTATCCCTTTGGTTTTCCCATGTCCACAGAATTGTAGTCTGCGGCAGGAGCTTCGGTTCGTGTTGAATATGATGCAACCGAAACGTACATGATTGGAACATAGTTTTCCTTGATGTCAAATTCAAGTACGGTCGTCGGCTCGTTAATCACACGCACTTCCTGAGAAAGAATGCCTTCGCGTTCAACTGTAATCAGGTAGCGTCCCTTTGGAAGAGGACTCTGCATCAAAAGCTGGGCCTTGTCCCCAACCTCGTATTCATCCTTGTCCGGAGTAAGCTCGATTTCCTCTGAGTTATAGCGTGAGAACCATGTCCAGTCGCTTCCTGTGACATACTGGTGGCGCTCTGTGATGACTTCGTTTCCTGCGTTGTCCTCAGTTGAAAGCCTGATTATGTATGCGCCGCCCTTTGGAGGTGTAACGCTGATTTCTGTGGCCTTTGATGAACCAGACAGATTAATTGTCTGCTCAAATTCGGTAACCATTGAACGCTGGT
>JAGADS010000289.1 GCA_017613485.1 Treponema sp. | reverse complement strand
TGCTCCGGGAATGTGACAAAATAGACCGACTCCAATGGATTTGAAGAATTCATAGTTTTATAACCTTAAAGTTCCGGTAAGCTGGATGTATCGGGAGCACTCTGAATTTTTGCAGTCTGAGAAGCCTGAACCTGTGCGGTCTGAGCTGCCTGTACCTGTGCCTGTTTTTCTGCCGCAAGACGTGCCGCTTCCTCTGCCTTGGAGTTCTGGACTGCCAGTGCACGCTGCTCTTTGATTCTCTGTGCCTCTGCCTCTGCCTGCTGTGCAAGCTCCATCTGCTTTGCCTGATTCTCCAGCTCGTTTTTCCTGAGTGAAGACAGATAATTGTTTATGTGAACCTTATACGACAGCGGTAGAGATGCCTCGTCAAATTTTATGCTTACTGCAAAAATATCCTTGCGTCCTTCAACCGGGACTGCCTTTATGATGGTTCCTGTAAGCGGAATTGTCTCGTATGGATTGTCAAATTCAAGACTAAGCTGAATCAGTTTTCCCACAAGGAATTGAGCAAGCCCCAGCACAATGACCTTTGCACCGCCAAAAGACAGGTCACGCAGAATACAGCGTCTGGGCACATTCTGAATGGAAATTACACATTCTTCACGCGGAATACCGAGCTTACGGCATGAATCCGCATTAATTACGATACGGTCTTCCCTTCGCCTAACGGAATTCTCGTTTGCATCAATCAGGTGGCCTATCATTTCGATGAAGTCATCCGGCGGCCTCTGTGTATACTGAATAGCGACAATTGCAAGATCCTTGCTGTTCATGTAGGAGCTTATCGATACGACTTTTCCCGCAACATAAAAACTTACAAGCTGACCGTCTGCCTTATGGAAAGAGAACCTTACGCTTGCGGCAGGATTATCCTTTTGTGCCAGTTCCTGAAAGGCCCCTCCCCTGGTTCCAACGATAATTTTTGCATATTGAAATGAGGTTGAATTTACAATACAGGGCCACTGATTACCGCTGCATTTTACATATATCTGCCTGGGATCCATGGATAATGTCTTGATAATATCCCTGGTGAAGATAATCTCCGTTGTGCGATAGTAGTCATAATAATGCTGCAGCTGTTGAGGTGTAATAATAGCCATAGGGGTATTTTAGACTATAAAAGCAGAATTGTAAAGAGCAATCTCTTTAATTATGGATGATAAGTACCAGTACAACCAAATGAGGAAGCACTTTCATTCACGGCGGGAACCGTTGCCAAGGCAAGGTGTGCGGTAATTGGTATTAAGGTCGCTTTCGCTCCCCACCGCACAAATGCCTTGTCGCCCCGAACCCCACCTGCATTACAGTGCTTCCTCCACATCATTTTTATTCCTCAGGCACTTATCTTCCATATTCCAATTCCGAGGATAAAAAACAATGACATGACAGCAGACAATAGATTATTAATTAAGCATTAAGAATTATGCATTCTGAATTATGCATTAACAAAAAAAAGCCCCACCAGAACATGTCCAGCAGGGCAATTAGAAAGAATTCTTCAGCTAAAGACTAGAACTTAATCTGATATCCTAAACCGATTGTAAATGCACGGCGGGTAAAGATTTTTTCATTGTCCATATCCACATCGCCAGTATCTTTCTCTGTGGAAGTAAACTTTGTAGGTGTAAGATCCATCATATAGCGAAGGTCAAGCACGATGCTTCCAGGACCAACCTTATATGCTCCGTTTACATCAAATGCAAGACCGAAATTCATAGATGCTTTTACGTTGTTATCATCAGAAAATTTAGCATTTACAACACCTGACATTTCTTCTTTTCCATCAGCAATTACAGGAATTGAAAGATAAGGTCCGATTCCACCACCGATAGAAAGGGCATCCATGACAGGATATGTAAATGTCACAAGAACAGGAATATCAATGGTTGTATCGTAAAAGTCTATCTCCATTTTATTTGAGCCCTGTTCGGCCTTAAAGTAATATCCGTTGTTGAAATTCATGCCAACCTCTGGCTGCACACCAAGAGAAGCACCGCCAAGATCCAAAAGACCAAAATTTGCATAGACAGCAAATCCACCGCCCATGTCACCACCTTCTTTCCATGAGACAGAAGGTGGCATTGAGTCTTTCATTCCATCACGGGTTTCCTTCATGTCACCTTCCAGAGAGGTTCCGAGACCCATGTTGAAGTTACCGCGTGCACCCACGGTAATGTCCACTGCAAAAGCTGATAATGAGCTTACTGCCAATGCTGCCATAACAGCAATAATCTTTTTCATGTCATTCTCCTTGTAAAAAAAGATAGGATACTGTACCCCCCCCACGTACTTTGTCAAGTGCTTCCTTAATTTTTCACAATTAAAAAACTTAGAATTATGAATTATGCATTCTGAATTATGAATTAAGGAAGGCAAATTCCCTTATGCTGATTGAAATTTAAATGAAAAACTGCCATAATATAGCCGATTCTGTAATAACGGGGTTTTTATAAATATGGATGCAAATAATCAAGATTTCAACAGTACGGTTCTTACAGCCGTAGCAAAAAAGCGTGAGTGGTTTGACTCTGTCCTGCTTCCCAAAGTTCAGGATAATTACCGTCTGCACTTAACCTGCGTAAACACCATAATCGAAGCTCTTGTCAAGAAATCCCTGATAAACCCCGACCCATACAAAAAGGACAAGAAGATTTCTTCTATTGTTCTGCCTGATGATCATAGCTTCAACGAGAATGAACGTCCGACACAGCTCGGTATACGCCTTAGTGACTACCAGAGTATGCTCGACTACATCTGCAATTACATGAAGTTCACCGTGGAACAGCTGAATACCGAAAAAATCAGAAAACTGCTGGAATTAAATGCAGTATTCAGCTGGAACAATCTTTCACCCAATTCACCTAAAATCAATTCCAGAAGTCTTTTCATCTGCATCACCGAGGCAAAAAACAACTCTCAGCCGCTTCAGGCCGCAATGATAAACGACAGCCTCTCCAAAACCAAGGAAGCCCTGGAAATCATCAATGCAGGCCTCCAGGAACTGAACGACTTTATCCGCGAGCTGTATAAATGCGACATAAGACGCACAATCCTTCAGAACAAGGACTTTGACAAGACAAAGGCAAATGCCAACGAAATGCTTAACGAAATAAAAAGGCTTTTCCCGTCATGCATGCCTAAGCGTCCTTTTGCCACTGAACTGGTTAACGAGGTTGTCGCAGAGGAGACTTCACCTGGGAAAGCTGAATTACAGGCCAAGCTCCTTGCCAAATTCAAGATTGAGGATAACGGCAAATCAGAGCAGAAAAAGAACACCGTAACAACCCACGACATATTGATGGATGCCCTCAGGATACTGGGAACAAGCAGCGAGCATTATGCCGTGATTCAGGACAAGCTCAACACCAACCATAACATCATACAGAATGGCCGCAAGTCATTCGGAGACAAGTTCGCACGTTTCTGGCGCAAGGTATTCGGACTGGCAGAAAAACCAGAGGAATATCAGCTTACCCTGATTGATCCGACAACAAAAGAAACCAAGAAAGAGAAGCTGAACTACACGGAATTCTATGACAACCTTACAAAACGCATCAAGTATTACGCCGCCATAGTCTCCAAACAAAGCCTCGTCTATCAGAAACTGGACGCACAGGACGATACGAAATCCCTTGAATTCCTCAATAAGCAGATGACCGACAACAATCAGATGCAGATTGTTCTTTCTGCACTGGACGAATATTTCAAATCCAATGCAAGCATAGGGGATCGTGCAAAGATTAAGGGTATTAAGATGGATCTTTCAATTATCAAGAACATACTTATAAAAGTGAACCAATACCGTGCGGAATACGTTGCCATGCTCGAGGAAAAAGAGCAGATGATGAAACTGGGAATTACTGAATGAAATTAAAGAGACATTTTACACTTGCATTTTTTGCACTGATATTTTTTATATCCGGAAACCTTGCTTTTTCAGCCGATGTTTACAGTAAACCGGATTTTTACCCGGAAGACCAGAGAAACCTTGTAATACTCGATTATCCACATGAGTATGACCTTAATCCCCAAACTGCAAGCTATTCATCTGAAGCCCAGATTCTGACAGGATTATATGAAGGCCTCTTTTCATACAACCCCAACACACTTGAACCGGAAAATGCAATCTGCTCCTCATATACAATTTCACGCGACAAGAAACGATGGACTTTTACACTCCGTGATGACGCAAAATTCAGCGACGGTGAGCCTATCACAGCAAATTCAATCCGTGAATCATGGCTCAAGCTGCTGTCTACACCAGATGCACCATTTGCATCTCTCTTGGACTGTATCTCCGGGGCAGAGGAATTCCGCACTGGAAAAGGAAGTGCTGATCAGGTAAGGATAAGTGCACGCGACAACAAGACGCTTGTCGTTCACCTAAGGGAACCGGCCGAGCATTTACCGAGCATTCTATGCCACCATTCTTTCTGTGCAGTAAGCTCAAAGCCTGATGTGTACTCAGGACCGTTCATGCTGAAGTTTTTCAGAAACGGCGTCCTCAAGATGATAAAAAATCCATATTACCACGATGCTACCTCGGTTGTTATTCCCGGAATCACGATTGTACAGACTGACAATGCAGAGGAAAACACTCATCTCTACAATATCGGTGTTGTTGACTGGCTCACGGCAGACGTTGATGCAAACAAAATACTTAACAGCGAGTCTGTTCATGTAAACGCTGATTTCGGCACCACATATTTATTCTTCAAAAACCGTGGAACAATCTGGGACAACAAGGAATTAAGGCAGGCACTTCTAGAGGCAGTTCCATACGTCAAGCTAAGGTCAATGTTCTCTATTCCGGCAAGCACTCTTGTATATCCTCTTTCCGGGTATCCGACTGTTGCAGGTTTACAGGATTATGACCAGGAAGATGCAATTCTCTTGATGCAGGACGCACGTAAAAAAGCAGGCCTTCCTCAGGACAAGACACTGGACATTATATTCGGAATCTATGACTCTCCCGTGATGAGGTACTGGGCACAGACACTCAAGGATGCATGGAAACCGCTTGGTGTAAACCTGATCACTCAGACTACTTCAGTCGAAGATTACAATCCTTCTATTTCATATTGGAACGCAGACATTTTCGCTTACTCATGGATCGGGGACTATGCAGACCCGCTTGCTTTCCTTGAGCTTTTCAGGGGCAAGTCAACTTTGAATGTAGCAAACTACTCAAGTGATGAATATGATGCCCTGCTTTCTGAGGCTGCCCTTACTACAACACCAAGTGAACGCTACAAGCTTCTTTCCAAGGCAGAACAGGTTTTACTGGATGACTCCATGATAATACCGATTTCACATTCAGTCAGCCTTAACATAATAAACCTCTACAACATCGGCGGCTGGCAGAGTAACCCGCTGGACATCCACCCGTACAGATACCTTTACATAAGGCGAAACCGCAAGCGCATTCCTAATTCCATTTAAAAAAAAGATTGCCGTGTCGAGCACGGCAATGACAATCATCTGTCATTCCCGCACTTGATGCGGGAATCTCTCTTCAGTGGCTTACCGGATCCTGTCCGACATTGGCACCGATAATCTCTTTCTTATTATTTTTTCAGGACTTTCTGCAGGCGGGAAAGAGCCTTTTCATCTGCTTCCTGAGATGCTGCCTTGAGCTTTTCAGTAACAGTGTTGATGTTGTTCACCATGAATACAGGCTGAAGTGTGGCATCAAGACAGTCACGCCATAGTGAGCTTTCCGGATCCACGATATTCCTTTTTAATGTTGCCATTGAAATCGGGATGTGAACGTATTTGTCATGCACAAGACCGACAACAATCTTTGTTTTACCTGCCATTGCCGCATGAACTGCATTGTTTCCAAGACGCTCACAGTAGATTGAGTCGTTTGCAATTGTAACTGCAGCCCTAACCTCGTAGCTCGGATCAATGTATTTCAGGTTAATCGGGATTTTCTTATTCTTGAAATATTCATTAATGCGGTCTTTAAGATAAATACCTATGTCAGCAAGCTTTTTGTTACCGGATGCATCAGTCTGATTTGTAGAAGCCAGAAGATCCTGTCCTGCTCCCTCTGCAACAACGATAACGGCATGTCCCCTGCGTGCAAGGCGTGATTCAAGATGAGTTAGCAGACCGTTTGGACCATCCATCTCAAACGGGACCTCAGGGATAAGGCAGAAATTGGTCTCGTGGCTTGCAATGGCAGCTGCTGTTGCAATAAAGCCTGATTCACGTCCCATGAGCTTAAGAAGACCGATTCCGTTTATCTGTGATTTTGCCTCCATGTGGCATGAGTTGACTGCATGTGTTGCCTTCTGTACGGCTGTCTCAAAACCGAATGAGCGGTCCATGAACTGAAGGTCATTGTCTACAGTCTTAGGGATTCCTACAACGGCAATCTTAAGGCCACGGCGTTCAATTTCGTTTGCAATATCAAGGGCACCCCTCTGAGTACCGTCACCGCCGATAATGAACATGACGTTGATACCAAGGCGTTCAATTGAATCTACAATCTCACCTACCCTGTCTCCACCACCACGTGAAGTTCCAAGGAAAGAACCTCCGATCTTATGAATCGTATCAACAATATCCGGGTTCAAATCTACGGTTTCAAAGCCCTCTTCCTGGAAAAAGCCGTTATAGCCAAACTGAATGCCCTTAATCCTGCGCACACCATAGCGGTTCCACAGACAGCGCACTACAGCACGGATAACATCGTTCAAGCCGGGACACAATCCGCCGCATGTACAGATTCCTGCCGTGACATGCTCTGGATTAAAATAAATCTTTTCACGGGGACCTGCTTTTTCCATAAGGTTAGTCCTGTCATTTGCATCTGCCTTGTTATCTGCAAATACATTGACATGATAGCGGACAAAAGAAGTGTCTTTTACATACAATGCACGGAAATGTCCATGCTCGCGTGAAAGTTCAATTGGAGAAGGAACTGTACATTCCCCAAGATTGTCGACTGTAAAATCATATGTTATTTGAGCCATAAAAACCCTCAATATATAGAAGTAGAAATTTTAATCTTCATGCTAGAATACTCTAGAACGCTAAAAAATTCAATAGATAATTGAAAAGAAAAGCACTTTTTCTTGACGAATATGCACTTTTATTATTATCTTTTACAACATGAAGCAGAAAACACTTTTAAAGAAGCTTGCATTTAATGAGCAGGATTTTGAAGACATCAAGAATGCCGTTACAGAACAGGAGAAAAACACAAGCGGGGAAATCGTACTGGCCATAGCGCCTGAAAGTTCCAACTACGCTTTCTGGAAGCTTTTGACGGCTCTTTTTGCCGCTTTGATTGTTGTTGGCTGCCTTATACCGTTTACAAATCAGATTTACTCTTACATAGACCTTATATTCATGCCCAAACGAACATGGGTACTGACCACAGTTTACGTTTTGTCAGGTGTCCTTGTCGCATTCATTGTATATCTGCTTTACAATATCCCTGCATTCAACAGGCGGGTCATTCCCCTCGCTGCCAGAAGGACTGCGGTAAACAACCGTGCCCTGCGACATTTTGTTCAAAGCGGAGTATATAAAACAAGCGGCCAGACAGGTATCCTGATTTTTGTATCGTATTTTGAGCGTGAAATCCGTATTCTTGCGGACTCTGGCATTAACGCAAAGGTGTCTCAGGACTTGTGGAATATTGTAGCCGATGAGATGACAGACTCACTTACAAAAGGCAGGGTAAAGGAAGCCCTTTTAGGTGCAATAAACCGCTGTGGGGAGCTTTTGTCACAGAATTTTTCCGCTGATTCCGCCTCTAAAAATGAACTGCCCGACGGACTTGTAATACTTGATAAAGAATCCTGGGTTTGATTTAAGGAAATACTTGTTAAAAAAGAATTGAGATTTTGGAAATAATGTGTTATACTTTTCCCTGTGAAATATATTCTTGAGTTTGATATAAGTGCTCTATTCATCTCTTTTGCAGCCCTTCTTATCTTCATTTATAAAAAGGACAGGCATAAAAGGCAGAACAGGACATTTCTTTTTCTGATTGTAACTCAAGTAATTACAACGGTTTGCGATCTTATCGGTGCCTATACAATCAACAATCAGCTTGCCCATCTTTGGATTCTTTCCAATATCGTCAATTTATTATATTTTATCTCACACACTCTTTTACCGGTGCTTTTTACAATATATATTTTAGATTTGACCGGCATTATCAAGAGGCATAATAAAAAGATTAATTTGATTTTTGTTCCCTA
>JAGADS010000288.1 GCA_017613485.1 Treponema sp. | reverse complement strand
GCGCTCACGTTCTGCCTTCATCTGCTTTTCCATTGCCTCACGGATTGCCTGCGGCGGCTCAATGTTCTTTACCTCAACACGGTTTACCTTGATGCCCCACGGGTCGGTTGCCTCGTCAAGAATCGCACGCATCTTTGTATTGATTACGTCACGGCTTGTAAGGGATTCATCAAGCTCCAGCTCACCGATGATGTTACGGAGTGTTGTGGCAGAAAGGTTCTCCAGGGCACTGATTGGTTTTTCAACACCATAGGTATAGAGTTTTGGATCTGTAATCTGAAAATAGACAACAGTATCAATCATCATGGTTACGTTGTCTTTTGTGATTACAGGCTGCGGAGGAAAATCAAAAACCTTTTCCTTAAGCGAGACCTTTTTGGCAATGCGGTCGATAAGCGGCATCTTTACATGAAGGCCAACATTCCAAGTTGAGTGATATGCCCCGAGACGCTCAAGTACATAAGCGTTTGACTGAGGAACAATCCTGATGTTTGTAATGATCAGAATCAAAAACAGAACAATAACAGCAATAATAACGTAAATCATCATAATCTAAATCTCCTTTACATAAGCCGTGACACCGGCAATTTCTTCTACAATGCACTTGCTGCCCTCTTCCAGAGAACCTTCTCCTTTTGTGGCTGCAGTCCATTCCATACCATTGATTTTTATTGAACCTTTTTCCAGCGAAGTGATTTTTTTCGTCACAACCGCAACCTGTCCGATTACCCGCTCGTAGTTCGTTGCAATCTTCTTTTGATTCAGCTTTTTCTTTACAACGGGTCTCGTAAAAATTAGCAGAACCAACGCAAGCACAACAAAGATGAACAGCTGGACGGAAAACGGAATTGGCGTGAATGCAAGGAAAACCATCACAAACGCACTGATTCCAAACCAAATGGTAGTAAGCGAGAGGGTAAGCGATTCAATTATCACGCAGATGATTGTAACCGCCACCCAAACCCACGGAAGATTATCACTTAAAGTTGAAATAATGCTATCCATAAGCCTTACCTCCTACTCAAAATTGAAGTTGCCTGATAAGTTAAACTTGTCATTGCCGGACTTGATCCGGCAATCTAAATAATTAGATTTTCGGGTCAAGCCCGAAAATGACAGACTTTGAACCTTTTTGGACACTTCAAGTTCAATATACGGCATGATGCTCATGGGTGCAAGAGTATCTTTGGTTACTTTAGGGGTAACTTTTGTCACTGTCACAAGCTGGCGCTTGTTATGGCACGGTTTAGGAGGAGCACCCCCTAAAAACCCCCGAATAATAGGATTTAATGGAAGACGAAAGAATTAAAATCAAGAGTCAAATTTGTCAATTTCTTCAATTAATTTGTCAAAGTCTTCCTTGCTTGGAAACGAATCTTTCTTAAAGAACAGGTACCTGCCGTTTGTAAATTCCAGAATGTAAAATTTGTCATCCTCGAAGTTGCGGAGATAATCTTTTTTTAGATATCTGGTTGATGAACCCAGTTCCCTTGTTTCAACATAATCATCCTCTATAACAGTAATACATTCAATGCTACTCAGAGGAATATTATATTTCTTGCCTGCAACCATACGATTATTCCTGATGTTTTTTCTAATTCGAAATTCATCAATCCTTTTTGCAAAAATCATCCAGATAAGTGCAACAAAGGCATATGCACATCCGAAAGCTATATTGGCCTGGGGAATAATCTCTATTTTACCTTGAATAAGCAAAAGAATTCCGACTGCAACAAGTAAAAGTCCCAGCATAATACGGATAATATTTGATTTTCGGATTTTACGCTGCCGTTCCTGCATTATACCGGAAAGATTTAACATTTTTATTCCGGTATAAATCACGTCGTTTTCTGTCAGTATTTCTTTTATTGTCATTTTATTCCTCCATTCCCACTACACAAAAACGGAAGCCTTTTTCACTGTCACAAGCTGGCGCTTGTTTTGTTATAAAACTATCTACAATGCTTCTATCTTCAAATCTTTGATATGGCAAAAATGTTTCACATTGTTGGTTACAAGAATTGCATCATGCTCTAAGGCACTTGAACCAATAAACAAATCATCATCTTCTATCGATCTGCCAATTTTTTTCAAATCTGCGTAAACCCTTGCTGCTACATCAAGCGTTGAGGTTGTCAGTTCAACAACACCGATTTCTTCAACAAATTTTAAGAATCGTGTCAATTTTGTGGTTGCATTGTTTGCAACAAGCCCGCGTTTTATTTCATAGTAAGCAATGCTAGGAATTGATATTTCGTTGTCATCTTCTGCAAGTGAATCGATTTTTTGAAGCACTGACTTATTACCTTTCAAGAGATAACTGATAATGTTTGTATCGAGCATATAGGTCATAAAACAAGATCCTTAAGTTTTATTCCTGCTGAAATAGAATCTTCAACTGCTACGACATCTTCATCCGAGAGCATACCAAAAACAGAATGAATAGCTTCAAGTTTTTTCTGTATACGAGCGTTCTTCACCTCTGAAAAATCACTGTTGGGTATATGTATAAATACTTTCTGCTGAGGTTTTAAATCCACTGGTTCAAGCGGTCTTACTGCAGTTCCATCAAAATAACCTTCGACTGTCATTTTCTGCCCCCTCATCACTTTGATTATCATTACCAGATTGAATCCGGTAATGACAATTTTTTATTTTTCTGAGTCTTTATTGCCGAGGTTGGCAAGTTTTGCTCCGACGAAACTGTTCAGGAGGCTCTTGGGGTCAATTCCAAGGCTCTGGCCCAGGGCTTCTGATATCTGGGTTACGTTCTTCATGATGTCGCCCTGAAGCTGGGATGAATCTCCTCCGTACATGTAAATCTTGTCGACATTGGAATATGCGTGTCCTGCGGCTTCGGCAATTTTCGGGAGCTGCTCAAAATACAGTTTAAGTGCTTCAAGCTGCATGTCCTGTTTTGCGGCATCACCGTACTTTGCCATAGCTTCTGCCTTTTTGTTAAGACCGTCTGCCTCTGCCTCCATCTTTGCCTTGATTGCGGCTGCCTCTGCTTCTCCCTGTGCCTGGGTTGCCTCTGCAAGTGCTTTTTTACCTGCGGCCTCATTCTCCATGGCAAGTTTTTCTGCCTCTGCCTGCTTCTGTTTTGTATATGCTGCTGCGTCTGCCTGCTTCTGGATCTCGAACGCTTCGGCTTCTGCCTGCTTCTGCCTTGTGTAGAGGCCTGCGTCTGCACGCTGTTGTGCGGCGTATCTGTCTGCGTCTGCTGTCTTTTTAACTTCCGCTTCAAGAGCACGTTCCTTGATGGAGACCTTCTTTTCCTGAAGCTCAATCTCCTTTTCCTGACGTGCAATGTTTGCTTCGACTTCCTTTACTTCCTTGTCCTTACGCTGAACCTCGGCTTCGATTGCCATGGCGGCATCTGCTTTTGCGGCTTCGGTATCTGCCATTGCCTTGAGAGATGCTTTTTTAAGGGCAAGCTCATTCTGCTTCTGAGCGATTTCCAGTTCTGCGGCAACACGTGCATCGTTGGCATCCTTGTCTGCAAGAGCCTGTGCAATCTTAACTTCTGCTTCTGCGGCGGCTTTTGCTTTTGCGGCATCTTTGGAGATGGAAACTGTATTCTCAATACCCAGGTTGTTGATTACGCCATTGTCGTCCTTAAAGTTCTGGATGTTGAATGTGGTAAGTTCAAGTCCAAGATCCATGAGGTTGGGCTTTACGTTCTCGGCAACTTTTTCGGCAAGAACCTTTTTGTCTCCCTGGATCAAATCCTTGAGCTTTATCTGAGATATGATTTCGCGAATATTACCTTCAAGAACCGGAGTTACAACGGAAGCGATGTCATCTGTTGAATATCCGATGAATTTTGCCGCCGCCTTTTTCATGATCTCGGCTTCCTGAGAAATGGCAATGTTGGCAACAGCATCTACCTTGATGTTGATTGCATCCTGTGTAGGAATTGAATCCTTTGACACAAAGTCAACCTGAATGTTCTCCAGAGTCATGTAGTCAATGCGCTGCAGGAAAGGAATTACAAAAATCGCCTTACCTGTCACCGTCTTGTTTCCAAACGGACCAACGCGGATTCCGATTCTGTTTTTAGGTACCTTGCGATATGAGCAGAAAAAGAAAAGTAAAACTACTACTACTCCTGCGATTATCAAATACAATTGCATGATATGCCTCCATTTTTACTATTTTTTATAGCATATCTTACCTATTCTGTTGCGTCAATAGTAAAAACTAGGGTTATCTAAAAGTTCCCGCCGTTCCAGCCCCAGTTTGATGTGCCCCAATAGGAGATGTAAACCGCATTCCCGGGTATGCCAAGCTCAGCTTGAAGGATCTGGCAGATGCGTGCGGTCATTTTGTCGCTTGCTCCTCCGTCTACTCCTCCCAGAACCTTTACCTCGACATAGGCACCTTTGTCCAGCTTCTTTCCTGCAAAATACAAATCCTGATTGTCGATGAGATTTATCATGAGATATGATTCCGGCTTTCCGATGATGCTGATTGCCTTTCCGAACTCTGCCTTAAGTACATCCCTTTTTTCTGACGGTAACTGCATTGTTACCTTTGCTTCTATCATTGGCATGGCATTTTCTCCTAATCAATTTTTATTACGCGAGGGGCACCACCAAAACTGTAAATCGTGGCGGTTGCATTCTTGAAGTATAGGACTTCGGTGTTGTCGTCATCTGCTGAATACATTTTCTTTAGGTCCGGGTAATGCTCCAGCATGTCTACCTTGGCCTCACGACGCTCATCACGGACAAGCTCTCCTGCCAGACGAAGCCATTGACCGCTGGGTCCGTCAAAACAGCTGATCTCAACTTTTGGATTTTTCTGAATCTGCTTGGAGACTTCCTTGCTTTTTCCAGTCTGAATATAAAGCTTTCCGTCAAAGATATTGATGGTTCCGAACGGCCTGTTCCTCGGCTGATCACCTTCTACTGTTGCAAGATAATATGTCCCGCATTTTTTTATGAAATCATGAACCTCTTTCATTCTTTTTCACCTCTGGTTTATTATACAACAGGTTTTTGCAAAAGTAAAATAAAAATCCTGAAATGACATCAATCAAGTGAATCCTGTGAAATGACTTCCCACCATCCGTTCTTGTCCGCACCATGACGGAGGAGGAGACCTGATTCCTGTAGTTTTTTCATATTGTTTATTATGTTTTTCCGGGCCATGCCGATTTTTTCTGCCAGTTCACTTTGTGTTATATTTGGATTTTCTCTTATCGCATCAAGAATTTTCTGTTGATTTACAGTCACCTTTTGAGTAACCTTTGCAGTCACCTTTACCTGATTCTCAATAATTTCCTCGATAGTGGACAAAATCAAACCCAGCAGGAATTCTGTAAAATGCGTACTGTCCGCACTGGTATCACTGACATTCAGGGCATTGTAATATTCCGCCTGTTTCTCCTTAATCAACGACTCCACAGGCAGCCACGCAAAAATCTTCCGCCAATCCTTTAAAATCGCTGACTGCCATAAACGCCCCATGCGACCATTACCATCTTGGAAAGGATGTATGAATTCAAACTCGTAATGAAAAACGCAGGACTTTATAAGAGGATGAACATCGGATGTCTTGAGCCATTCAAATAAATCGGCCATAAGAAGCGGCACCATGTCAGCAGGAGGAGCCACATGAACAACCTCTTTCCCGTCAAAAATGCCGACCCCATCCTTACGGTATTTCCCAGCCCGACTTACAAGATCCTTCATCATGATTCCATGAGCCCTAAGCAAATCTTTTTCATTTGTTGAATCAAGAGTCAAAAGCAGCTCATAAGCCTGAACAGCATTCTTCACTTCCTGAATTTCGTTAGGTGCGCCAAGAACACGTTTTCCTTCGATAATGGCCGTAATCTGCTCAATGGACAGTGAATTGTTCTCAATTGCAAGTGATGAATGAATTGTCTTTATACGGTTTTTTTTCCTGAGCTTTACATGCTGATTCTCAGATGCAAGGAAATTTATTTCTCCTATCTTTTCGGAAATCTTAGAGATGAGATCTATGCTCTTAGATGTTATCGTAAACGGGGGCGTGTACATGGTTTAATTATATCAGAAAATTGTGATTTTGTTTAGGGAAGCTGGCCGTTCTAATTTTAAAGTTATTTGAGCCTTGAAATACGCTCTTCTATAAGTGAAAGCATTCTATTCTTGTACTCATCATTTAGAAGAGAATTATTTATCAGTTCGTCAAATTCAGTTTTATATGAAACCAGTTTTTTTATCATTTTGACTGCAGCTGCCTGATTGATTCCGCATGATGCTGCGAAAGTCAGGAAATCATTGAGTTTAAGATTAGATTTTTTTCCATTCATCGTAAGAGCAAATTCTTCTTTATCTTCCGGGAGAACGATATTTACAGGAAGCAAATCATAAGCTGGTGACAGAGAGAAAATTCGTGAGCCAGATTCGCTTTCTATAAGAGAGAAATTTTTTAAGTGCATGTCGGAGTTCCCTGTAATAAAGCAGAATACAAGACGGTAAAAAAACTCTGAGAGATCAAGACCGCTTTTTGATGAATACTGTTTTATGACTTTTGCACAGTGTTCATACGAAGATTTATATTTATCCTCGGTAAGACGCTCTGAAAGCTGGCAGAAATCTTCCATTGCAAGAAGCTTTATTTTATTGCCTGAAAAACTACGGTCAATGCGTTTTGTTATGTAAGCAGGACCATCATCAAGTTTTATAAGAGCATTAGGAACTGTCTTGATTTTTGCGGCTTTAGCCATCCTCATTACAAGATTCTCAAGTTCCGGTAAAAAATCAAATTCTTCTGTCTGAGGTTTCAAAATGTACCCTGAAGGATAACCGACGATTGTAAGTCGCTGTTCTTTTTCCTTGGAAAGATGAAGTGAAAGCTTTTTCTGAACTCCTGCAACGGTAAAACCTTTTGATACTGCTTCTGTAGCAAATGCTTCGAGAGTTTCTTTTGATATATCGATTTTAGGAAATTCACCTCTTCCAAAAAAAGAATTACAGCATTGTTGATGCCATTGATTCTCTAATTCTGATTTTGAGGCATTCCCTGTGCTTATGATTTTTCCACAGCAAAGACACCTTAATTCGCTCATAAATCCTCCAGAGAATTTTTGACAGATACATCTCCTACCGAATCTTTACAGGCGGCAAGCAACAAGCCGAATCTGTCATGGCGGTCAATTTTCCATGAGCGGGAAACAGCATTTAAAAGCCAGCCTTCAGGAATCAATCCGTCAAAAAAAGGAAAGAGGATTTTGCTTTCGTATGACTGATTGGAAAGAGGCAACGTAAGGCTTACAGGAAGTGTATCCGTTTTTTTCTGATATTCCTCATCATAAGAAAAAGTGTAGCCAGAATCAGTTTCTGAAAGTTTTCCGCAATAAATATTTTGAACAAAAACAAATGCTGTTCTGTATGTTGAAAAATTTTCCACGCTCATCTTTGCTCCGATTTGTTGATTTTTCCAGGTACAAGCTGGCAGTCAAACATTGAAAGAACCTGATTCACCTTGTCCATGCGGCAGGTCTGCTTTCCCTGCTCTAGATCGCGTAAAAACCGCAGGCCCACACCGCACCTAATGGCAAATTCTTCTTGCGTAAGAGAAGCTTTTTTCCGTTCTGACTTTACAAACTCAGCAACTGCATTCATATTTAACATTTTATATCAGATATGGTATAAAATCAAGAAAAAACGCCCAATTATATCTGTTAGGGTATAATTTTACTACAACAAGACATTTCTATACCCGAAAGGGTATCTTTTAACGGTAAAGCATTCGCAAATTGCATTGTTTTGTAAATTCAGGACAAAACTTCTTCGATTTTATCAAGAATCAGCTTATCTGCAGGAAGCCAGTCAACAGAACGCAGGGTCTCCTTTGTTACCCATTTTGCAGCCTCGTGCTCCAAAAGCTTAGGCTCACCAGAAACTATAGTGCACAAAATACAATGCATGGTGAGATGGAAATTAGGATAATCGTAATCCACAACACCAAGTATCTTTTCTGGCTTTATCTCTGTAGCAAGTTCCTCCCGGATTTCGCGAACGATACATTGCTCAGGAGTCTCGCCATCTTCTATCTTTCCACCTGGGATTTCCCACCATCCCTTCCAGTCACCATATCCACGCTGGGTTGCGAAGATTTCTTTTTTATTTGTTTCTGGATTCGTGCGGAGGATTATGGCCCCGCTTACGGTGATTTGTTTCAATCAGTCTTCCTCCCAGGAGTCGTATTCACCACGGCTTGCCCTTTTGCTCGACCATCCCGCTGATTTTTCCTGCAGCATCTCGGCATCTTCCCTGCCCTGAAACGTCCTCCATGTGTCATACCGCGGGTCCTGCCTTATCTCCGGCTTATCCCTGTTTTTCTCGTGCAAGTCTTCCATTCCATTTGACATGATTTTGTTTACTCCTGTTTTTGTGAGAGATGCTTTTTTTCGTTCAATCTTTACGAAATCAGCTACTACATTCATACCCATCGTTTTATATCCAAAATGATATCTTTAACGCTACAATCTATTGTTTCAAATTTCGTTTAATCCGATTTCTTTAAGATACAAATAAGTTGTGTCATAGAATTCATGTTTTCTTGTATGATCAGAATCCGATCCTTCTGGAACTACAATAATCATTCCCTGTCGGGCACGAGTCAACAAAACTCTATACGCATTAAGT
>JAGADS010000287.1 GCA_017613485.1 Treponema sp. | reverse complement strand
TGATGTTTCCCTTGTTGAGAAAAAGTTGAGTAAAAATAATAACTTATGTGAGTGAAGGAAAACTTTAAAATGCTGAGGTTGATAAGTTATTGTTTTCTATTAACTTTTAAGGATATGTTCATTTAAAGGAATGTCCTTCAATAAGGGGCAGGGTCAGTCTGGAAAATGCAGAAGCTAGAGGAGTTGAAAAACCCCTTGCACAAGATGGGATGAGTTCTGGTATAGTGATTCATAGCTTCACAAAAAAGTGGAGCTTGGCCTTCGAGCCAAAACAAAATTGAATATTTGCGTGAACGCGGAAGTTGACCTTCAGAAAACCGCCAATTTTCATACCGAGTCAACATCTGACGGAACACGCCCGAGCGGGCGTGGCTTTGTCGGTGTCTCGGTATGGGTGCTTGGCGGTACCTCTGAAGGGCATGATTGAAGTCATGCCCTTTTTATTTTCCTGAGATTGGATGATGTTAACTACCGGGAAAGGAGGTGAGTATTGAATTTTTTACTACTCACTTGAAACAGCGAGGAACCATAATTTTTCACCCTAAACACATGGAGGAAGTATATGATTATACTGAAGTCGGCTGTTTCCCTCGGCATGCTTGATACATTTATGGGTAATAATTATCGAGGCGGTTCAAGATTCCAGGATATGTGTAGTTGCTCTTGTTATTAACAGCATTTAGAGGGTAGCTTCGGCTGCCCTCTTTTTTTAGGAGAAAATAATGCAATATAAACCATCGTGTTACAACGTTTACTTTGAATATAACAACAGTTTCTATATTTATAATACGTTGTATGTATCACTTGTACAGCTTGAAAAAAAATACTTTGATAGTCTTAAAGGCAATTTTTTGCAAAAAATACCCGAAGATATCTTATCTGGTCTTTACAAACAGAAATTTTTAGTCGATGCCCGTTGCAATGAGGTGGACAGTTACCTGTGGTTTTATAACAGCCTGCGCTATGGTGGGCAGGCGAAGCTTCTTTCCGTCACGATTATACCTTCCTACGCATGCAACCTTGCTTGCCCGTACTGCCTACAGGGGCAAGACAAGCAGAACAAAGCAATGTCTACAGACGACGTGGAGAATGTACTCAAATTCGTGGACTCGCGTATTGCTGCATCACACATACACGGCGTGCCTATATCGAAGGTCAACGCGCGCACATACGGGGGAGAGCCCATGTTGCAAAAAGAGAGCATTGTTCGTTATTACTCTGGCATGAATGATATTGCACGCAAATATGGTTGCGAGATCCATAACAGCATGACTTCGAATTTTACGCTCCTTGATGATGGTTTTTTAAATTTAATAGAAAAATACAGAATCTCCGTTCAGGTTTCCGTTGATGGAACCAGAGAAGAACATGACAGTCGGCGTATCTATCACAACGGTGCGGGCACTTATGACATCATCATGAAGAACCTTCAGCGCATGAAGAACAGGAATTTGGAATCGCTTATCACATTGCGCATCAACCTTGACAAAGACAATACGTCATCCGCAGAACAAGTTATGGAGGATGTGCATGAATTTTCCGAGGACGTGTATTTCGGCTATCTTGAAAGTTTCAGGGGATTTAATGATGGTTGCACGAACTGCATAGAAAAAAACAATTTTACGCGAGCCGAACTCACGGAAAAGCTCAACGTGATCATGCGTAAATACAAGTACCGTGTTCCAGAAGATTTTGGGAAATTAGCGCCATGTGCGCTCAATGTGGAAAACAAGTTCTTTGTGGACTGCCACATGAATGTATATAAATGCGAGCTTGCCATCAACCAGCCAGAACTCTCTGTGGGGATAATCGATGACGGTGGCAACTTCATCCCCAACCATAATTATTACATGCAGATGCAGCATTCCCCGGAAAAAATGCCCGAATGCCTCAATTGTCGCCTTCTCCCGATGTGTGGAGGTGGGTGTGCCGCTAAGGCATACATCGAATCCGGTGCGCACGACGGGAACTTAAACAGGAAATACTGTATGTGCAATGAGGAAGCCCTGCTCACCTATCTGAAAAGCTATATTAGAAGGTTGGCGAACCAATGATGAATCATCATGAACATCAAAAGATTCGATTGCGTTTATGTTTTAAAACATTACGTTTATAAAGAGCGGTTACTTTTTGTGACTGTCCTTTTAACAGGTATATTCCTCGCCACATCCACCATTATTTTTCCTTATCTTAGCGCTTATGCCGTCGATATTCTCCTGCATAACAAGGATACATATTCCTTTGGAATGGCTATTCTGCTGATAGGCATTTTCTTTTTCTTATCAAGAATCATTGCCTTTGCTTGGAACTACTGCACTGTTAAGTTGCATTTCAAATCGGCGTACAGGCTCAATATCGATGCCATATCTCACATTCAGCGTTTGCCTCTCGCGTTTTTTCAGAAGGAAAGCATCATTTATTTGAGCAGACGAATCAATGATGATGCTCAAGACATAACTAATTTCCTTGTGCAGAATATTGCCACCGCTTTTGTTAATGCGGTTTGCACTTGCGCCTGTGTAGTTATTGTTTTTTCACAAAGCGTATTTCTTGGCATAACACTCTGTATATCGGCAACGCTTTATATCGTTGTTTCAATAATTACGGAAAAGCTTGTTTATTCCGTTTCAATGCGCCAAAAAGAATGTTCCAATCATTTTTTTGATCGGCTTCATTCCTTGCTTGAAAATATTTTATTTATCAAGATCTACAGCCTTTACGAATATCTAAAAAATAAAACTAATGCTCATTTTTATGATTTGCTGAATTCCAATCTATCCATTGCTAAAGTATCGTGGATGGTCGTAACCTTCGGGGACTTGATCAAATACGGCACGCTGACAACCGTTTTAGCTCTCAGTGGATTGCAATTTACTCAAGGACAAATCCAATTGAAGGAATTTATCATAGAAAACGCTTTTTTCTATATTTTTTTTAATGCCATGATTGCCTTGCTCCTCTGTGCAAAGGAATCACAGACGATCAATGCTTCCGTACAGCGCATGAAAGATATCTTCCGAATGCCACAAGAAAAATATGGATCACTACGTATTGGAAACATTGAATCCATCTGCTTGGATCATATCTGCCATGCTGTAGGAGCCCACCGACTCTATACAGGACTGTCACATAATTTTCAAAAAGGCCACATTTATCTTATCCAAGGTAGAAATGGTTCGGGTAAATCCACGCTTTTGAATATCATTTCCGGACTGGTAGCGCCTCTTTCCGGAATGGTCTTTTGGAACAGCACTTCAGTCCAAGAGATAGATAGGGA
>JAGADS010000286.1 GCA_017613485.1 Treponema sp. | reverse complement strand
TTATCATCTCATGCCTGGGAATATTTCTTCAGTCATACGCAAAAGGCAACATAATGCTCACTACATTCTCTGGAACGATAGGTATATATCTCTGCTATTTTGTAGTTGAAAATTATGACTATGACAATCTTCTTTCTATGACCAAGGAACTGGAGCTTGCCAAAATCAGGGCACAGGAATCAAATCTTGCAAAAAGTTCATTTCTTGCCAACATGTCTCACGAGATACGTACCCCGATGAATGCAGTGCTTGGTCTTGATGAAATGATTCTGAACACCGATGATCCTGTTAAAATAAAGGAATACGCAGAGAACATACAGACTTCCGGCCGCTCGCTTCTTGCAATCATAAACGACATCCTGGACTTTTCCAGAATTGAATCCGGTAAGATGGAACTTGTGGAGACAAACTATCACCTTACAAAAATGCTTGATGACATAAACCTTCAGTTTAAGATTAAGGCCGAGAAACAGGGACTGGAATACCTGACAGACATTGATGAGAATATATGCGAACAGCTTTATGGAGATGATGTCCGTGTAAGGCAGATAATCAGCAACATTCTGAACAATGCAATTAAATACACAAGAAAAGGTTATGTAAAAACCATTGTAAAAGGCACTCCACAGGGAAACAAGCTGATACTTCACGTTACAGTTGAAGATTCGGGCATTGGAATCAAGGAGGAAAACATCCCGCATCTGTTCCAGAGTTTTGAGAGGATTGATGAGCAGAAGAACCACAGCATTGAGGGCACAGGTCTTGGACTTGCAATTGTAAAGCGTTTCCTTGATTTTATGGGTGGCTCGGTGGAAGTAAAAAGCACATACGGCGAGGGCTCGTCTTTTACAATTCATATTCCGCAGCAGATTACAGGATCCGCAAGCATAACGGATTACAGGCAAAACCTTAAGACAATTTCCACTGAATCAATCAGCAAGGGACTTTCCGCTCCAGACGCACAGGTTCTTATTGTAGATGACAACAGAATGAATCTTATGGTTGCAAAGGGATTGATGGAACGCACCAAAGCCAAAATATCGACATGTACCAGCGGAAAAGAATGTCTTGAGCTCATGACAAAAACAAGATATGACATCATTTTCCTTGATCACATGATGCCGGATCTTGATGGAGTCGGAACTCTTAAGAAAGCACAGATACTTCAGGGAAATCTTAACCGCTTTACACCGATAATTGCACTTACCGCAAACGCAATGTCAGGAATGAGGGAAGAATACCTTAAGATGGGTTTTACAGATTATATAAGCAAGCCTATAGACAGCGAAAGGCTTTTCAATCTGTTCTACAATACAATTTCCAAGGATAAAATAGTAAAAGTTGATGACGGAGAGTAAATGGATTTAGTTTTAAGTGAACCGAAAGTATTTTTCTGCATTGCCTCATTTTTTCTGATTCTGCCGGTATTGGTTTTTTCAATCTTATCCGGTTCCTCAGGCAAACAAAGAAGATATTTTATTCTTTTTTTAATAAGCATCCTTATCTCATCAACAATGGAAACGACAAGAACTCTTTCTTATCATTTTCCCTATGCTCCCGATTCAACATACTTTTTTCCGCGTTTCATCCAATCCATGAACTTCATCACTTCAACTTTCATGCTCTTGGCATTTACACTGTATATAAACAGCATCATTGAAAAACCAACCAGATTTTCCAAAACGTTTTTAATAACCAATATCTCCGTTTTTATTGTTTACTCAGTAATCTGCATTATGAACATCCGTCTTGGCTGGATTGTAAGCTATAATCCTGCCATAAAGAAATATGATTTGATACGCGGTCCGCTTTATTCTTATGTCGGTTATGCAATTCCGATATATATGGTTACCATGATGATTGTGGTTTTTATCTACAACATAAACTATTATCACAAGCAGATAAAACTGACCATGATTTTTTCCCTTGTTTTTTCCGGCAGCTTTATGATTTTACAGCCCTTTATAGCCAAATATGTTTCCATCGTACCGTTTGGAACAACGATCTCTGTATATATCTGGTTCCTTGCAGTTGAAAACGGTGAATACAAGAGGCTTCAGAAAACAAATGCAAAACTTCTGGTTGCCCAACAGGAAGCGGTTCAGGCAAACAGGGCAAAGAATGCTTTTCTCATAAACATGTCGCATGAAATACGTACTCCGCTAAATGTAATTCTTGGACTTGATGAAATGATTATAAGCTCCAATGATCAAGGAGAAATTCAAAAATACGCGGTTGACATTCACGACTCAGGGAAAAACCTTCTTTCAATCATCAACAATATCCTTGATTATTCCAAGCTCGAATCAAATAAATTCAGTCTTGTAGAATCAGAATACCATCTATGGGATTTCCTGGAGAATATTAAAACAGAATTCACTCCTCAGGCAAAAATCAAGGGACTTAATTTTTCGATTGATGTAGACGAAAACCTGCCGGACAATCTTTATGGAGACAGTTACCATATTACCCAGGTTCTAAGAAACATCATCCTGAATTCAATCAAATACACGGAAAACGGCTCAGTATCTTTACGCATCAGAGGAAAAGAAGCCGATTCTACACTTTCTCTTCTGTTTGATGTTGAAGATACAGGAAATGGAATACGCGACGAAGACATACTGCAGCTCTTCCAAGGTTTTCAGCATCTGGAAAACACTAATAGAACTGAAATACAGGGCATCGGTCTGGGACTTGCCATCTGTCATAAACTCACCTCTCTGTT
>JAGADS010000285.1 GCA_017613485.1 Treponema sp. | reverse complement strand
GGTGTTTTTTTGCAATAGGTTTTCCCAAAAATTTGCACCAGAATTCCAATAAATTTGCAGATGGAATTCCCGGGAATTTGCACCTGCAAATTTGTAAAATTTAGTGGTCGTTCATCAGTGCATGGGTGAGTCTCCAGTCTTTTACACCAGTATTTACCAGGTGTCCGTAGTGAACAATTCGGTCAATAATTGCAGCGGCAAGCTGCTCATCTGCAAACAGCGGTCCCCATTCGTTGAACGGCAGGTTTGTTGTAATAATCAAAGACAACCTTTCATAAGCATTTGAAATAACAGAAAACAGTAACTGTCCGCTTTCAAGATCCAGAGGCAGATAGCCCCATTCATCAATGCAAATCAGGTTGCAGTTCATAAGATTCTTGTAGACGCGTTCAAGTGTCCCGTTGTTTTTTGCATTCTTCAAATGCATGACAAGCGAAGTCAGCGTGAAGAATTTCACCTTGTAGTCTCTGTTGCAGGCTTCAATTCCGAGAGCTGTAGTTGCATGTGTTTTTCCGGAACCACAGCCACCGAAAAATACAATCGTGTGTTTCTTTTCAATGAAATCAAGAGACAGCATATCTTCCCTGGAAAAATTCTTTGGAAACTTAATTCCAGAAAAATCATAATCTGCAAAAGACTTCATTGTTGGAAAGTTTGCCGTCTTTATGTACCTTGCCCGGCGGGCAACACGCCTTACTTCCTGCTCGTCATCAAGCAGATTTTCCATCGCAATAAGCTCTTTTTGAGTCGCTGTCTCAAAATATCTGTTTATAACCGGCTGAGAGAAGAACATCTTACGCATTTTCTCTTCAACTTCAGTTTTCAATGCTTTCTTTTCAGAATTCTGCATAAGATTCCTCCCCGCTAAATTTCATAAAGCAGCCATATTTATCAAGACTGACACCTGTAGGGTTATAGCTGAAGTAAAAATCACAAGACTCCATTCTTGAACAGCACGCAGAAACATTATATTCTTTTGTCATGTCTATGTTTCTTGAAGCCATTTCCGTGAATGACTCCATTACTACATTGTATTCAAAAGTATTCATGGCCTTGCGGAACTCGTAGAAAATCTTATGCTTTATATTTTCGTCATGTAAAGAATCTATGTAATCTTTGAAAGGATTCCCGTCTGCAAGATTTGCACGGAAAATACTGTTTCCCCATGAGCCGGGCTTACGAACAAGCGCATTAAGGCTTGTTATTGCGCTGATGGATTCAGTTTTTACGTCCCCGTATTCGCGGTCATATTCTTCAATCAGGTTGCCCGAAAGGTCGTAAATTGAAACTTTCCATGCCCAGGTTTCGACAATCACTTCTGAGTTCCTGTATTCCGGTGGAAGCGTATATTTATGAACTTTTTCTAGCGTGACGTTTGAATAATTGTCCGTCTTTTTGTTCAGAATACGTTTTGCTTCAAATCGTTTTGGCGGCAACGGAAGCAGCTCCGCTCTGTCCTTTTCAAAAAGTTCATTTACAGGGACATGATGAACATAATGCTCTCGTTCTTCCATAAGGTGTTCACAGGCAACTATAAGTTCGGTTTCGTTGTATTCCTGAAAATCTGATGTTGGAATTGTGATTATCGGCGTAAACAGATTTCTGCGGATATATCCGACATTTGTTTCTACATTGCCTTTTTCATGTCCGGAATATGGATTGCAGAATCTGCTTTCAAAACCATAGTGAATGCGGAAGCGGACAAAAACAGGATTTTCTTCCAGCTCCTTACAGATTCTTTTTCCAATTCCCGTTGCATTGTCAAAGATTATCCTGTCTGGCACTCCGCCTATATATTCGAAAATTGTCAAAAGCGCCTGCATGACACATTCGCAGTTTTCACCTCGGGAAATCTGTACAAAGGCTTTGTTGGAATACGGGAACGAAAGAACAAAATATTTAAGTCTGAGAAGTCCCAGCGGCGTTTCAAAGTCTGCTTCGCCGAAATCTGCCTGTGCTACTCCCGGATACCAGACAAGATGACTGAATCCCAGATCCTTTTTCTGTGTTTTACGCCATGCCTTTACAAAACGGTTTACAGAATCATAGGAAACTTTCGCATCCTTGAATTCTTTGTGAAGCAGATCATAAACCCGTTTTGATGTCAGACGCTGTTTTGGCCAGACATTTTTATTATCTTCTAAAAGTTCTGTGAGCCAGTCCTTATAATCGTCTGTTGCCTTTGGCTTTTCCGTTTTTACTGGCAGCGGCTCACTGAAATCTTCCTGCTCGATGTACTTCTTTGCAGTCTTAAAATCGACATTTTCTTCCCTGCAAATCTGTGAAACGGGCATGCCATTTCTGTGTTTTTGTCTTATACTTTCGATGGTGGACATTGAAATCATCTCCTTGACTTCCTCCTGGATTTTTTTTGCGTACCAAGAGTCTGTCATAAAACGGGGATGCTTTCATGTCCCCATTTTATTCATTTGCAAATTCCCGGGAATTCATGTGCAAAAACATTGGAATTTCTGCTGCAAATTTTTGGGATGATTTATTGTAAATTAACAAGGAAAGAAAAAAGCTATCAAATACACTGCTCTTGCAGAGCACTTTACTGTAAAGAGAGATTCAACCTTTATCAATAACAATATACCT
>JAGADS010000032.1 GCA_017613485.1 Treponema sp. | reverse complement strand
GCCTTTGACCTGAGCTATGCAAACCATTTCTACCGATTTGCATTAGACACATCCATGTTCTGTGACATCAATCTTTGGATGGGTAATTCAACAAGGTTTGAGGGCCTCTTGTGGAAATTCTTTGGTCCGGTTATTGAGTTTAATTCATTTTTCAATACAGCTGACGGAAATCCTTATCTGGCAGAATCAGGCTACAAGGCCAACCTTCGCATAGGTGGTGACTTTGCCCTTATCCAGACAAACCCATTCTCTGCTTTCTTTTACATGCAGTGGAACCATTACATAAATATTCCTATCGGCGACAGCCTTATTGCAGGTTTTATCCTCCGCTCTTATCCAATCAAGCCTGTTTTGATTGAATGGCGTGTAAACTGGCAGTTCCTTCAGGAAGAGGATTTCGCCGGATCAGATGGAATTTTCTTTGAGTCACACCTGGAGGCAGGTGCAATGGTAGCAGGGCCTCTTGAGGCTTTTGCGGCATGGAATTTCAAAAGCTATCCGGGATTTGAGTACAAGGGACATGGTTTTGAGGCAGGAGTTCGTCTCCACTTCTAAGAAAACAATCATTGGGAAGAACTGAATGTCATTGCCGGACTTGCTCCGGCAATCTCTCCATTGCACAGTGGATTGTCGTATCAAGTACGACAATGACAATGGGATTAAAGCCCGATAGGATTTGAACTTTTCGTCTCCATTATCAAGTCAACTCAGAAAGTATCCTTTTAAGCTCATCCATCTGTTCATGGGTGCCTATTGTAATCCTTACAAAATCTTCTATACCCGGCGTGTTAAAATGACGGATCAGTATTCCGTTCTTCTTGACATGCTGGTATATTTCTTCTCCACCGTATCCCTCTTTCCTTGTGAAAACGAAATTTGTCCTGCTGTCAATGACAAACCAGCCGTTCTTCCTAAGGAATTCAGTAAACGATTCCCTTTCCTCTACAACTTTTCTGGAATTCTCCGCATAATAGGAAACCGCCCTGCATGATGCAATGGCAGCCGTCTGGGCAAGATTATCAACAGGGAAATGGTTAAATGAGTTCTTTGCAGTGAACACAGCCTGAATCAAATCTGGATTTGCAACAACAAAACCAAGCCTCATGCCTGCAAAAGAAAAACTCTTGCTGAAAGTACGCACAATCACAAGATTCTTGAAGTCCTTCAAAAGCGGAATGCAGCTTTCTCCACCAAAATCGCAGTATGCCTCGTCAACGATGAATACCCTGTCCTTTGGGGCACGTCTAAGCATGTCGGCCACTTCATCTCTTGAAAGTGAAATACCGGTTGGAGCATTTGGATTTGCAAAGATTATGCTGCTGATGAATTTGTTCGCATCCTCCAGCATTTTCTCCTTGTCCAGAGTCCAGTCACCTTTAAGCGGAACCTGATCCATCGGAATATCGTAGAAACCGCAGTATACGGGATAAAAACTGTATGTGAAATTCGGAAAAACAAGCTTTCTGTCACTGTCAAAGAACGAATAGAACACAAAGCTCAGAACCTCGTCGCTTCCGTTTCCGCAGAAAATCATGTCGGGCGTAACCTCAAAAGGAATACGGTCTTTAGCACAAGGAGTGCATTCAACTCCAGATACAGAGGCATTGCACAGGACACCGCCGGATTTATTCAGCATAGTGGCAATTTCCTGCCTTAGCTCGTTGGCATCCGGGTCTGGATAAAGTCCAAGCTTTTCCGTTTTATTAAGTGCCATGTCAGAGACAGCTTTTCCTACACTGGGATGAGGCGGATAAGGATTTTCGTTTGCATTAAGTTTAATATACACCCTGTCCTTGGGCTGTTCACCTGGAACATAGGGGTGTAGGTTTGTAAATCTGGAAGAAAGCATCTGTCACTCCAATTACGGAAGATTCTTTATCAGCTTAACCATGTAAAGCTCAACGTATCTCTTTAATGCAGGATGGTTCTTTATCTTGATTAAAGACGGAGAGTCAACCAGAGCATCGGCAAGACTTCCAACACGTTCGCGCGAAAGGGTCTCGGTCTTGAGTGTACGCAGAGTCTTTCTTGTATAATCACGGATAAGCGTATTTATATCTTCCTCAAGATCATCATGTGCCTGCTTGCTTATGCGGTCATTCCATTCATGCATGTAGGATTCAAGCTCGCGGTCAATTGTACTTGATTCTGGAACAAGCTGGCCTTCAACAGTTGCGGCTGCACGTCTGAGTTCCCTCTTACGGCTGAGTTTTGGATCTCCTCCGTCACGTGCATCAAGGGCTGCCTGTTTTGCCGCAGCATCTGCCTTCTGTTCTTCCATGAGTTTTGCTGTGGCAGATTTTTCTGAGTCACGCTTTTTCTGCTCCTTGCTCTTTCGCTTAATTGCCGCCATAATCCAGGAGAATACGGGCAATGAGTACCAGAACGGAAGCTTAACCTTTGCATCAGAATAAATCTCATGGCGGTTAATCAAAAGTATCTCACTGTACGGAATCAAAAGACCATCACGGAACAAATTGATTCCTGCTATTTTCTCATCATAGGAAAGTACCGGCAGGAAAGATGAATTAAGAATTGAATACAGAATAGGAGAACACACTTTAAGCTCACGTTCAAGACAGCGCTCAAATGCGGCAGGCTCCTTCATCTCCGGCAGAGTCTCATATTCATGCAGATACTTGAACCAGGACTTGCAAAGACTGTCGTGAATTATGTCACGGGCATCCTTGCTTAACCTAAGGACAAGCGGCATGACCTTTTCCTTGAGGATGAAATATGACTGAATATCATTTACCTTGAAAATCAAGAGTGCGGGAAGATTTGCACCGATAGCCTGTGATGCCATGTTCTCGATATGATTCTTAAGGTCACTCTCTGAATACTTTGTAATCAGCAGTGTACCGTTCTGATCCTTGAACTTAGAGATGTCATCCATCGTAAAATAATACGGCGGGTGCATGAGCATCTCATCCAGCTGCTTGAATGCGGCATCCTTGAGGAGTTTTTCCGATGCCTTGTTCTTGTAGTATGAAGCGGCAACTTCGATGATGGATACGGTCTGCATGACATTTACGTCTTCGGCGCTAAGGTCCTTCATCTTTGTGCAGTCCTGCTTGATGAAATAGCAGAGCTGGTTCCAGTAGTAGAAAGAGTCACCGTTGGAACGAAGCTGAATCCATGTCTCCTCCGGTTTTGCCAGGAATGAAGTGAAGAAATTCTTGATGGATATTTCCTTACCCTGGTTTGACTGAGTAAGCTTCTTGAAGAAATAATCGTGGGTTTCGTTCTTGCGCAAAAGATCCTGAAGCTTTTTAAGACAGATGTTGATGAGGGTCTCTATAGAAACAGTTGAAGGCAACAATAGCCCAGGAACACCCTTGCTCAAGAGAATGCAGTAGAGCGTCTTGTCATCCTGAGCGACAGAGTTGTCCAGCATACGGAAGATTATGTCGGAAGCCTGCTCTTTCTGACAGATGTCAGTAGGCACATGCTTTGGCAGGTCATTTACATTCGGGAACTGCCTTGAGAAATTCCTCTGCATCTCAGTATAGGTTTCAGTGTAGCGCTCAATAAAATAGTTGATGACAACGATGTACTGTTTACCGTTTTGCGTCACCAAAAAAACGACTCTTTCTGAAGTAAGCCTGGCAAGTTCTTCCTGAAGGGATTCCTGGGTTCCATTGGTATAAACCACTAACTCAGGATTCTCATCAATATGATGCTGAGCATACCTTTTTAAATAATCAACGAATTCCCCTGTCTCGACAATAGGAGTCCGCTGCTTGCTAGAATAAAACTTTAATAATGTTAAAATAATAGAAGTTGCTGCCATAATAACTAATTATATAAGAAAATACAATCAAAAACAAGAGGAAATATGAATTATAAGTATCAGATTTAATAAATCATAATATCATAAAAAAATGTGCTCCCATCGGTGTCTGTCCCACAACAACGGCTCGCTCGAAGCTATGCTGCGAGTACCCGCACTTCGCTTGTGCAGATGTTGTTGTGCGTCAGTCTCCATTACAGTGATTCCTCATTGATATAGTCTCTTTCATTTACATGGTATTTGCACTTATCTTTTTCTTCAGAACATAGAAGGATTTAAATAAAGATTGCCGGATCGAGTCCGGCAATGACATCACATACTATATGAAAAGACGAATTATAAATCAAATTTATTAAGAAATTGCGTTAGCAATTTCGAATCCGTGTGACAATACCCCTCTACCGTGAAGAGGCAAAGCTCTTGAGGCCGTTCCTCAGCAGAATTGTCAGCGAACAGATTGCGATGATCAGGACGAATGACAGCGAGTTTATTACCGGGCTTACACCAAAGCGTATCATTGAGTATACGTAAAGCGGCAGTGTCGTGCTTCCGGGACCACTTACCAGGAACGTGATTACGTAATCTTCCAGTGACATTGTAACGCTCATCATAAAGCCGGAGATGATTCCAGGCATGATGGCAGGCAGGATTACACGGAAAAGCGTCTGAACCTCGTTGGCACCAAGGTCATGGCTTGCCTCTATAATCGAATAGTCAAACTCGTCTATGCGGGCGCTTACCATAAGATACACAAAGGGCATACAGAAAGTCGTATGTGCAATGAAAATCGTAAGGAGACCCAGGGACATCTTTATTCCGCTGAAGAAAATCAACAGGGAGATACCCATGATTACTTCCGGCAGAACCATCGGCAAAAAGCTGATTGACTGAATATAGCCCTTTCCAAAGAACTTGTACCACGTTATTCCTATGTCTGCAAGAGTTCACAGGACCGTTGCGGTTGCAGAAGATGTAAAGGCGATGATAAGGCTGTTCCACAGGGAGGCCCACAAGTCACCGCTGTCCATAATCAGTTTTTCATACCACACAAAAGAGAATCCAGTAAAGGTCGTATCCTTTGACTCGTTGAACGAATAGAATATGATTACGAACAGAGGGATGAACAGAAACAATAGGGACAATGCAAGCACTGTCTTTGAGAAGCTTACCCTTCCCTCGTGCTTTTTCCATTCTCGTTTTGCATGGCGTGCAGGCTCTGACGGCTTTTGTTTCTTTGCAAAGAGTTTAAATGGATTGCTTTTCATTTTATGCCTCCCAGGGTGCTTCCCGCAAGAAGAGGTGTATTGGTGTTGGCCGCAATGTCTTCCTTGGTGGAGACTTTCTTGAGGTTGGCTTCCTTTTTGTTAGAGGCAAGCATCCACAGGATACATACCATTGAAATAATCGTAATAACAAGACTGAATGCTGACGCAAGAGGCCAGTTCCTTGCTCTCTGAACCTGATCGACTATTATGTTTCCGAGCATGTAACTGTCTTTTCCACCGACCATCTGTGGAACGGTATATGAGCCGAAAATCGGAATGAACGTAAAGATCAACGCACTGATGATGCCGCTACGGACACCCGGAATCAGGATCTTTGTCATGGACTGCATTTTTGTCGCACCCAGGTCACGTGCCGCCTCCAGAAGACTGAAGTCAAAACGGTCAACGGCGGTAAACACAGGCAGTATCGCATACGGCAGGTACATGTAGATGCTTACGAGCATGATTGCCCCCTGAGTGAACATGAACTTATGAGGAACAAAAACGGCATCATTGGCACCGATTCCAAGTGAATGTCCTATGTTCCAGAAGAAGTGCAGTATGCTGTTCAAAAGTCCGTTGTCTCCCAGAATCGTCATCCAGGCAAAGATACGGATAAGGCTGTTGGTCAGGAACGGAATGATTACAAGAATCAGGAAAAGTGTCTGATGCTTGCTGCGTGCCATTGCATATCCGCACGGAAGCGCAATCAGGATTGACACAAGGCTTGAGACAGCAGAGATGAACAATGTGCGCAGGAATATTTTTCCGTATGCAGGATCAAACATCTGCCTGTATGCCTTGAGCGTAAACTTAAATTCAACTCCACCGTAAACATCGCGTGTCATAAAGGAATAGGCGACGATTATGATGATAGGAACTATAAAAAATATGGAGAACCACAAGCCCATCGGCCATGCGTAAAAGGGACCGGGATTTGATTTCCTGTACTTGGCGTTGTGAGCTGCGTTTGCAAGCTTCAAGTCTGCCGATACCTTTGTTTTTTCCTTGGACTCTTTCATTTATTTATGTCCTCGACGATATATCCGTCCTCCGCTGCCCATGAGATATAGACAGTATCCTTCCATGCAATCTCAGGGCCGTCATCAAGGTAATTGACATGCTGCTTGAACACCTTGACTATGCTGCCGTTTTCAAGGCGAACATAGAACTTTGACTGGAATCCAGTGTAAATAGGCTCCTCAACCACACCCTTGAACACGTTGATGTCCTTGCGTCCGTTGATGTTGGGTTCCTCCGTGGTGATGCGGATTTTCTCCGGGCGGACTGTAAAGGCAACCTTCTGTCCGGGCTTTGTCTCCTCATAGTCTGTAACAAGGATGTTCTTGTCTTCCTCGCGTGTGGCGGCTGTCTCTCCTGTAAGCTGTGCCTGCATTCCAAGTGCGGGGGTATTCAGGGTCACCATGTACTCGTTTTCTCCCTTTGGAGAAGTGTATGGCTCGCAGTTGACGACCGTGCTCTCAAAAAGATTTGTCTCACCGATGAACTGAGCGACAAACTGTGTGGCAGGACTCTCATAGATCTCAAACGGTGTTCCTACCTGAAGTACGTGTCCCTGATTCATAACGGCAATCCTGTCGCTTACGGCAAGGGCCTCACTCTGATCGTGCGTAACATAGATGAACGTGATTCCGATTTTATCGTGGAGTGTGTCAAGGTCAACCAGAAGATTTGAACGAAGCTTTGCATCAAGGGCAGAAAGAGGCTCATCCAGAAGAAGAACCTTAGGCTCATTGATAAGGGCT
Source organism: Treponema sp. (assembly GCA_017613485.1). Next base: position 720 of record JAGADS010000032.1, on the reverse strand, counting down.
CGTGCAATCGCTACACGCTGTCTCTGTCCACCGGAAAGCTGATTGGGTTTCTTGTACATGTGCTGCTCAAGCTGAACAAGATGCAGGTATTTCTTTACCTTCTCATCTATTTCTGTCTTGGCGATTTTCTTAAGGCGAAGTGGGAATGCCACGTTTTCATAAACAGTCAGGTGCGGGAAAAGTGCATAGCTCTGGAAAACTGTATTGCTCTGTCTTTTGTTTGCAGGAAGCGATATTATGTTCTGATCGTCAAACAGAACGGTTCCCTCATCAGGAAATTCAAATCCGGCTATGATGCGAAGAAGAGTGGTTTTTCCACATCCAGAGGGTCCGAGCAAAGAAAAGAATTCTCCCTGCTTGATTGTAAAATTAATGTCATCCAAGGCATGGAAATCTCCAAAATGCTTGGAAACATGGTCAATAGAAACTGTACTGCCGTTCACTGTGGGTACAACTCCTCTAGCTAAAGTCACGCCACAAAACTCCATTCGGGCGCTGGGAAAAACAAAAGCGGATAATCAATCCATAATTTTATTCCCAATACTGTACTTTCTTCTTATTTTTCAAATATGTCAAGAGGCAGGGCTTCCGCATTATAGGCTTTTTAAAACCTTTTCGAGGCAAATTTGATTTTTATTGCATAAAAACTGCCTGTTCGAAATGGTTAAATTCTTTTTGCTTGAATATTCTGAGAAATCGATTTGTTTTAAAGCATTTAAT
>JAGADS010000284.1 GCA_017613485.1 Treponema sp. | reverse complement strand
GGTTTTGGATCTATTTTTATTTCGTTTGCATCCTGCCCATTCAGATAAATAGATTTTGAGATATGTGGCTCACAATACGGAGTCTGTGTATTGTTTGTCTTTATCTTTACTTCATTGCGGACATCCTGCATGATATCGACAAAGCTTTTTTTATCAGACAGGTGATCCAAAAGTGACTGTGTAAACGGACTGTGGCTATTTCCTGTTCCATCATCTGCGGTTGTACCGTTCTCGCAGGCATAGGCAATCAAGTAATCTGAAACATTTGTTGTATGCACGGAAACGAGGCCTCTTCCGGAAGTGCCCCTTGATTTTCCAAACGGATTATTCCTGCATGCATCCAGAATCAAAATTGTTGTATCGCATCCTGTATCCTGAATTCTTGTCATTATCTCATTAACATCAATGGCCTGTCTTTTAAGCTGATCATCATTGGAAATTGTATGGTCTATCGGTAAAAGATAATTTACTCCCTGACTTTGGACCCCATGCCCCGAAAAATAAAACAAGGCTATATCGGCATTTTTACTTTTATTATAGAACTCCCTAAGAGCCTTATCCATTTCCTCAACATTGCAATTGGTTTTGAGGCTTGTTTCAAATTCCAGCTCTCTTAGTTTTTGGGCTATCTCTGTAGCATCCTTAACCGGATTATCAAGAGGAGAATTTTTATATGCATCATTTCCAAATACAAGAGCAACTCTGCCATTTGCTGTGGCAACTATGTTTACGAATAAAAAAATGATAACTGCGGATATTGTTTTCTTCATCATTTATCACCACCAGTCATAATAGTCATAATAATATGGCTCATAGTAAGAAGTCTTTTCATACCATTTGCGGCTTTCTGCTGACTCAAGTTTCGGGTCAAGTTTCAAAGCCAGTTTATACATGTATTCATCATCACCTTTTAGACCGCGATATATTGCATTCTCATAATACTCAGCAGCCTTTTTTATGTCAGAATCAAAATAATACTCGCTAAGTTTTTTCGCTGCCTGACGTTTAATTGCCTCTTCGTTTTCTTTTTGCTCACGTGCCATGCGGCGGAATTTATCAGCAAGCTTATTGTTGTGATTTACCTTCTCCTCTACTTCTGCCCTTTTTTCATAATAGGTTATTATTTTTTCTTCGTAGGGCTCTTTTTCCTTGTCTATTTCCTTTAAAAGACTGACCTCATTGTTCTGACGGTAAAGTTCCCATTTAGCAGAAATAAGATTTGCCTCTGCCGCTTTTTTTATGTAAGACATACCTATTGCTGAATATCCCTGCTCAAGAGCCGCTTTACCAAACGCATACTGAGGAATAGGTTCCTTTATCTCATAGTTTTTGTCTGTAATTGTATATGTCTTATTGTTTTTTTCGTAAGTTGTCGTAAGCCATTGTGAATGAACATAGCCGTGCAAACCGTGATATTCAACTTCTGTCCAGACACCATTATCTGAGATACGGGCCAAAACCTCATCTTCCGTTATGCGCATGATTTCAGGTGCATTTTCATCACCGCTCACACGCAGAATCAAACGGTCACCGTCGCCTGTATATACACGCACGTAATCTATCTTGTCCACTTGCTCAACAACCGTAAGCAATTCCGTTTTCTTATTCTTGATTTTTATGGAAATGACTCCACAGATTATTGCAAACAAAGCAAGACATGCAACCTCTGTCCACAGTAAGACCTTTTGTTTTAACGGACTGGGCCTGTTCAATGCACGCTCAATTTTTTTGGGAAGACTTTTATAATCATTTTCTTTTACGGAGACATATACAGCTTTCTCCGTGACACTGCTTTTCCCCCCACCAAGATAGACAATCAGAGGAAGCGGACTACCTTTGCTGTCATCAATAAAATCATAAAGACCGATTTTACCGGAAGAAGAAAAATAAGCAGCTCCTGTTTTAAATGCAAAACTGTCCAGATCATGAAAATTAAGCGGTGTATCATCTTTATTCAGCAAAGAAGAAAACGCTATCTGCACGGGAACATTTTTCTTAAATGAATAATCACGCAGAGAATATAAACTACGGCGTAAATCTGGTTCTATTGATTTATTATCAATTTCCCCAACGGTCACAAAAACTACACTTTGGCAAGACATCCCAAATATTTTAATATAGCTTTTACAAAAAAACAAGGGATTATTTCTTTATCTTGAATTGTGTCTCATAGAGCTCGGTGTATACTCCGCCTGCCTTTACAAGCTTTTTGTGGGTTCCGCGTTCTGCAATCTGACCGTCCTTTATCACAAGAATCTCATCTGCCGCAAGAATTGTTGAAAGCCTGTGAGCTATCAGAATACTGGTGCGTGCCTCGATGAGAGGATCTATTGCTTCCTGTATTTTCTTTTCGGAAATTGAATCCAATGCGGAGGTTGCCTCGTCAAAAATCAAAAGCGCGGGATCTTTTAGCAAAACCCTGGCTATTGAGATGCGCTGTTTTTCTCCACCGGAAAGTTTGAGTCCACGATTACCGACCATGGTATCAAGTCCTTCTTCCTGTGTGGAAACAAAATCCCAGATGTTTGCCTTTTTACATGCCTCAATCAATTCTTCCTCGGTTGCATCTGGCTTGGCATACAAAAGATTTTCCCTTATGCTTCCATTGAACAGATATGTCTCCTGACTTACGATACCGACATTACGACGTAAAAACGAAAGGTCAAGCTTGCGTACATCAACTCCGTCAAACAAAACAGAACCGCCGTCCACATCATATAAGCGTGGAATCAAATTGATGAGAGTACTCTTACCGGAACCAGAGGGACCTACAATCGCAATACAGTCGCCCGCATTCAACTTGAATGAGACATCCTGCAAAATCTTTCGCTCTGGATTATATGAAAAATCCACATTCTTGAATTCAACCTCACCGTTTACAACATAGCCTTCTTTTGAATCTGGAACCAATGCATCGGGTGCGTTTTGAATTTCCACCGGCATGTCAAAGTATTCGAATATACGTGTAAACATCGCCATTGAGCGTATCCAGTCAACCTGAATGTTCAGGAGCTGATTCACGGGACCGTACATTTTTGCAAGGAGTGCCACAAAAACCGTAATGTCACCGACAGTAATTGTGCTGTCTGTTTTCATGATCAGTATACCACCAACAAGATAAAGGAGCATCGGACCTATACTGGAAAAAGTTGAAAGAACCACACGAAACCAACGGCCTGCCATGCCCTCTTTAATGTTAAGCTCCATCATCTTGCCGTTTACGTTTTTGTAACGGTCGTATTCCACATCTTCCTTGCCAAAAAGCTTAACCAGAAGCTGCCCGCTTACCGAAAGCGTCTCGTTTAAGATTCCGTTTACCTCATCGTTGCATGCCTGTGCGTCACGTGTAAGAGACCATCTTGTCTTTCCTGCACTTCTTGTCGGAATCACAAAAAGCGGTATCACAAGCACACCCAATGTCGCAAGCATCCAGTTTTTCTGGTACATCGCAACCAATGCCACAATCAAGGTTATCACATTGGAGAAAATCTGCGTCAGTGTCCCGGTGATTATCTGCTGAACACCACCTATGTCACTCGTCATTCGGGTAACGATGTCGCCCTGATTGTTGCTTGTAAAAAACTTCTGGCTCATCTGCTGAAGATGACGGTACATCTTGTTGCGCATGTCAAAAGTAATGTGCTGGGCAATCCAAGTGTTCATGTAGCTTTCTAGGACACCTATCAAATTGGCACCAAGAGTTACTCCAAGAGAAAGACAAATCAAAATGATAAGCTGCTTAAGATTACGACCAATAAGACCATCATCTATTATTCGTCCGGTCAAGACTGCCGGTAGAAGAGAAAAAACAGAAGAAATACAAATTGCCACAAACACAATAAGAAGCTGCTTCCAGTATGGTTTGAGCCATGAGAAAATTCTTTTTAACAGTGCTCCTGTTACTTTGGGACGGTTGGCCTTTTCTTCCTCGGTCAAGAAACCGTTCCGCATACCCATTCCGGGTCCTCCTGGCGGTGGCATTTCATTCCTCCCTTAAAAATCTCTTGTATATGTCTTTGCCTTAAATGTTTCAGATCCGTCCAGTTTTGTATATTCAGTGTCGCTTTCAAAAGTCATGCCAAGTTTTTCCATGACATGCTGGCTTCCTGTATTTTCAACTGCAAATGTTCCGGCAATTTTTCTTACATCATACGTTTTCCGTGCATAATCTATAACGGTATTCATCGCTTCCGTGGCAAGTCCTTTTTTCCACTGATCCCTGCGCAGATTATAACCGATGCCCCATACTTCTTCATCAAACTTTGTGCTTCCTGCCCTCTTAAAATACAAGCCCCCGCTTCCTATCAGTTCTCCTGTTTCCTTTAGCACAAAACCATAGTCCAGCTGTTTTTCTTCTTTATATAAACCCGCCATCCACAAGAGACCGTCTGCCGTAGACTTATACTGAGGATAAATCATAAAGCGGGTGACATCGGGATTCCCTGC
>JAGADS010000283.1 GCA_017613485.1 Treponema sp. | reverse complement strand
GCCTATCACAGACCTCTGTTATTTTAGCGCAGACGTGAACAGCTACGGTGAACTCAGCTCAATTCCAAACCCAAAGCAGTTTGCAGGATTCAAAGGCCGAATTCATCTTGTAGTGACATGCACTGGCCGGGCCCTGACACATTTTTCAATGACACCGGGAACAAAAGAATATAACGGCATACTTGACGCAATCGAAAGCGCATCAAAAAAATATGACGGCATTCAGATTGACTATGAGAACATCGGAGCAAGAGATGCAGGCAATTTCCTGACTTACCTCAAGGACATAAGGAAAAGAATCGGTCCGAACAAAATTCTTTCTGTTGCCCTGCCCGCCCGCACACGAGCAATAAGCGATGACATATTCAACTACAAGAAAATTGAGCCTCTGGTAGACCGCATACTTATAATGGCATACGATGAGCACTGGTCTGGCAGCAAACCGGGGCCTGTTGCAAGCATGGACTGGTGCCAGAAAGTTGCTGACTATGCAAAAACAGTCATCCCGGAAAAAAAGCTGATAATGGGTCTGCCCTTCTACGGACGTTCATGGGAAGATTACTGCTACAGCGATGCATGGATCTACACAAGCATGAACCGCATCATGAAAGAAAATGATGTGCACAGAATCGAACGCGACAATGGTGTTGCCCATGTTTCGTTTGACGTAAAGACCCATGTTGAGGCATATTTCGATGACGCATATTCTTTAATTGAACGAAGCCTGATGTACAAAAAAGCCGGAATTCAAAAAATCGGTTTCTGGAGAATCGGGCAAGAAGACAGTGATATCTGGAAATACCTCAAGATAAAGAACTGAAATTCTAAATCTGACAATATTGATTTGACTGTCCAGGATTTGAATACGCTGCTACCAAATTGTATTTACATTATACTTTGGAATAATTTTCACGCTGCCGTCATGTAGTTTACGACAGAAACTTCCTGAATATGTTGTTTTGCAAAGTTTATGATTTTTTCTAGTTGTTTTACGACATCGCCTGTAAAATGAATCTCATCGCAAATTTCGCATTTATAGCATGGAATATTTCGAATAACTAAAACTCCACCGTCAAGTTCCACAGCTTCGGTTGTCGTGCTTTTGTAAGTTTCGTTTCCACATCTGATACACTTCATTTTGATGTCTCCTTTCTTGTTTTCAAATCTGGTTCCCACTTATCAAGACTTGGAATATAAGCCGTGATAAGATAGATTTTGTTTTCCACCATGCTGACAACAACATGAATATAGTTATTGGCGACAGTAATTCCAAGTATAAGGCAGCTTGGAAAAGGAAAATCTTTTGGATATTGTTCGATGATTTCACCATTGTTTATAGCATTCATTACATCATCTACGGAGATTTTCCGCTCATTCAGCCGCAGTTGTCCATGCAGGGTAATAACTATGTTCTCGCTTTTGTTGATTTTTCTAAAATCCTCAATATTGTACAAAAAAAATCTCCTTAATTTATATAATATCATATTTTACAGAAAATTTCACCTTCCCTCGACAACTTTTATCTCATCTTCTGTAAGGCCATAGAGCTTGTACACCACAGTGTTGATTTGATTGTCCAAGATTTGAATACGCTGCTACCAAATTGTATTTACATTATACTGCGGTATGGTTGTATCGCTTGTTAATAGACAAAGATTATTCTGTTGTGCCTGTGAGATTATCAAACGATCGAATGGATCTTTATGAATAAGGGGTAAATTTTTTATGGCTTCAATTTCAATTGACGAGATTGGAAGAATTTTTATATCACGTGCAATACAAATCTGTTCAATTTGAGGAATAGTTGATTTTATACTAAGTTTTCCAAGAGTTTGTTTTATTGCAATTTCCCAGAATGAAACAATACTCACGCTTAAATCTCTTTCAGTTGTAATAATTCGTCTTGCCTCGTTAGAGAGTCCAGAAGGATTGCAAAGTGAATATATAAGAACATTCGTATCAAGCAGGTAATTCACACATACTCCTTGAAGCATTCCGGAGTTTCATCAAAATCAGTAGCCATATAAAAGCCATCCTCCAAACCACCCAGCTCGCGAGAAAATTCCGAGTTTTTTTCGTTCGTGCGAATGGAAATCAAAGACTTCACTTTTTCCAGAATTTGCGTTAGCTCTGGTAAAGCAAGATTGTCCAATTCTGTATTAAAATAGTTGTAGGCAAAATCTGACATATAATCACCTCCTTCTTATAATATAACACATTTTTTGGAAAAATGCATCTATTTTCCCTCGACCTCGGCTATCTCTTTCATCTTTCCCCGCATTGAATTCTTTCCCATAATAATATAGAATAAATCACCATTTTGAATCGAGGTTATATATGATTTTTTCACCGGTAGAAGTTCAGGAAACTGTAAATATGTTCATGCGGCAGAAGCTTGATGTCCGTGCAATTACGATGGGTATTTCCCTGCGTGACTGTGCATGTGACGACGGTAAGAGAAGCCGCCAGAAAATGTATGACAAGATCATGAACCGTGCGGAAAACCTTGTTAAGGTCGGACAGGACATAGAAAAAGAATTCGGAGTACCGATCATCAACAAGCGTATTTCGGTGACTCCAATCTCGATGGTGGCAGAACCAAGCGGAGAAAAATCCTATGTTGAATGGGCAATCACACTTGACAAAATTGCAAAAGAGCTGGGTGTTGATTTTGTAGGCGGTTTTTCTGCATTGGTACAGAAAGGCATAACCCCAGGCGACAGAGTTTTAATTGAATCGATTCCAGATGCACTTAATGAAACAGAGCGTGTATGCTCTAGCGTAAACGTCGGCTCAACAAAAAGCGGCATAAACATGAACGCCGTAAAGCTGATGGGAGAGATAATCAAGAGGACGGCAGAGGTTTCCAAGGATAAGCCTGTAAACGGATGTGCAAAGCTTGTCGTCTTTACAAATGCTCCGGAGGACAATCCCTTCATGGCGGGTGCATTCCATGGTCCTGGAGAAGGTGACTGCGTGCTTAATGTAGGTGTCTCAGGTCCTGGTGTAATTCTGGCAGCGGCAAAAGAGTTCAAGGGTAAGCCGATAAATGAGCTTGCTGACGGAATCAAGAAGATGGCATTCAAGATTACGCGTATGGGACAGCTTGTGGGCATGGAGGCGGCTCAGCGTCTTGGTGTTGACTTTGGTATACTTGACCTTTCTCTTGCCCCGACTCCTGCTGTTGGTGATTCTGTTGCACGCATACTTGAGGAAATAGGTCTTGAGGGTGCGGGTGCCCCCGGTACAACATGTGCCCTTGCAATGCTTACTGATATGGTAAAGAAAGGCGGTGTCATGGCAAGTACGAATGTCGGCGGATTAAGCGGTGCATTTATCCCTGTCAGTGAGGACGAGGGTATGATAAACGCGGTAAAGCAGCATTCAATTACGCTTGAAAAACTTGAGGCAATGACCTGTGTCTGCTCTGTAGGCCTTGACATGATAGCAATTCCTGGTGACACTCCTGCAACGACAATAAGCGGAATCATGGCGGACGAGATGGCAATAGGCATGGTGAACAACAAGACAACTGCTGTACGTTTAATTCCTGCTCCCGGCAAAAAAGCAGGTGACTGGGTGGAATTCGGCGGACTATTGGGCGGCTGTCCTGTAATCGACGTGAATACTTTCAGCTGTGCGGACTTCATCAACCGCGGTGGAAAAATCCCTGCCCCGATTCATTCATTCAGGAACTAGAATAGCTCAAGCTGATGTCGGATTCATGCGTTCATTCAATTACTGGCGGGCTTGACGTAAAGAGGCTTAACAAATATTTCGGACTTGCAAAAAAGGCACTTGCATTTGTTTTCCCTTACGAGAACATCTGCTGCCGTCTGTACGAGATGATTGAGCAAAATCCCCAGGATGTATGTGCCATAATTGACTCAAGCGGAAATATACATGGCGTTTTCTCCTATACCCGTGGTCAGCTGGTTCTTCCGTGTCTTCCGTATGATGATGAGAAAATAAGGCTTACCCTTCAGTCTTTCTTCTATAACAACAAGGTATTCTGTCTTTCGGGAAAAAGTGAATTCTGCGACATCATAACTAAAGCGATAGATGCAGCCGCAACCCAGTCTATAACAGAAAAACGCCTTTACCTTTTTCTTGAATGTGGGAAACCTCTTGAGCTAAAGGAAATACCGGGAATCAAATATATCAAGTGCAATAAAAGGAATTCTAATGCACTGTTTCCTGTTCAGCTTGAATATATAAAGGAAGAAGTTCTGCCGGAAAACATGGAGTTAAAGCCCGCTGTTGAACGTCTTGCCCTTGACCGCCTGCTTAAAAAGGAAGATGTCCGTGCTCTTGTGACAGATGACGGCAAAATATACGCAAAAGCCCAGATTAATGCAAAAAGCCCGCATTTTGAGCTTGTGGGTGGAGTTTACACAGTACCGGATCAAAGGGGAAAAGGTTTAGCCTCATATTTGATGTCCTGTATTGAAAAGGAGATTTACTCCAGGGGGAAAAGCACAGTCCTGTTTGCAAATAAAGACAACACGGCCGCCCTTGCCCTGTACCGTTCCCTGGGGTTTGAATATGTCTGTGGTTATACTATTTCATATTTTTAGACAATGGCACTTTATTTTATAGATTTTTTAGTATAAATTTAGTATATTTTTGGTATGATTTTTGCAAAACCGTTTGTAAAATGGGTTGGTGGAAAAAGCCAATTACTTGATGAAATCAGAGAAAAATATCCCTCCAGAATAGAAAAATACTGTGAGCCGTTCGTGGGTGGCGGTGCGGTGCTTTTTGATGTTTTAAGCAAATTTCAGCCTAAGAAAGTTTTGATAAACGATATAAACAAAGAGCTGATAAACACTTACTCGCAGATAAAGAATAATTGTTCCTTTCTGATTGAGCAGCTTTTGGAGATTCAGACTATTTACAAAGCCAACTCTTTGGAAAGCAACAAGGAACTGTTTTATAAAAAACGTAATCGCTACAATGACTTAAAGATAAATGGCAACGAGCAGGAGAATCTTGAGAAGGCTGCACTTTTTATTTTTCTTAACAAAACCTGCTTCAACGGACTTTACAGGGTGAATTTGAAGGGGCAGTTTAATGTACCGTATAACAATGCAAAAAATCCGCTTCTGTGCGACAAAGAGAATCTCCTTGCTTGCTCAGAACTTTTACAAAATGTTGAAATGAAAGTTGGTGATTACAAAGAATGTAAATCTTTTATAGACAACAAAACTTTTGTTTATATAGACCCTCCATATCGTCCTCTTACGCAGACAGCTGCATTCACTTCTTATTCAGAGAATGGTTTTTCAGATAAGGAGCAGGTTGAGTTGGGAGCCTTTATAAATGAGATTTCAAACAAGGGGGCTAAGATTGTAGCCAGTAATTCTGACCCGAAAAATGCAGATGCAGATGATAATTTCTTTGATGATTTATATTCAAACTTTGAGATTGAACGTGTTTCTGCTTCAAGGATGGTCAATTCAGATGCAAAAAAACGTGGTGCGATTAGCGAATTGCTGATTTCAAATATTGCAAGTGTTTTTTAACTGAGGAGAAAATGGGAAGAGATTTTGTAACTTGGCTGTCAGCTTTTCGTAACAGTATTGCGACTTACTCATATTACGTTGATTTCGAAAAAGTCTACGGCAATGTTGAGAACATCAAAATTGAACTGAGCATTTTGAATTCTCTGATTGGCTCAAAAAAAATAAAATCTGATTTTGAGACAATTTTGAAGAAATACCCCGAAACATTGAAATGTATTCCAATTCTGCTTGCTGTAAGAAATTCTGAAATTGCAGTTTCTGATGAAGACGGAACACGTCAGTTTGACTTTGTAACACAAGTCTATTCTATTTCTGAATATTCAACTTTCATGGAAAAATCTGGATTGTTTGATTTGCTACAGAACCATTTGATAGGCAATCTTCTTGATTATGTGACAGGAGTTGAGACAGGACTTGATTCAAACGGGCGTAAAAACCGGGGCGGTCATCTTATGGAAGATTTAGTTGAATCTTTCATCAAGAAAGCTGGTTTCAAAAAAGGTGTAAACTATTTCAAAGAAATGTATATTCATGAAATTACACAAAAATGGGGAATTAATTTATCTGCTATTTCAAATCAGGGCAAAATGGAAAAACGCTTTGATTATGTTGTAAAAACTGACCGGCAGATTTATGTAATTGAAACAAATTTCTACGGAAGCGGTGGTTCAAAACTTAATGAAACAGCTCGCAGTTATAAGACACTTGCACAGGAAGTTGCAACAATCGACGGCGTAACTTTCGTATGGTTTACGGACGGAAGTGGCTGGTGGAGTGCAAGACATAACCTTGAGGAAACATTTGATGTTATGGAGCACATCTACTGTATTGCAGATATGGAAAAAGGTGTAATGGAAGAAGTTTTTAAGTAGGGAGTTCCTTTTTACATGAAAAAGAAAGGTTTTGGCGGGGCAAATACACTTACAGGTTTAGCTTTTGAAGGAAAAGTTGATTTGTCCACATTTCTAAATAATCAAAATGATTACTCGGTTTCAAATCATGATGTTTTTTATAAAAACAAACTTGTTGCGCATATATATAAAAAACATGCCTTTTACAAGGATTTTCTTGAGCCACAAGGAATTCATTGGGAAAATCATATCTCAAAACCATTATTACCAGATGACAGTATTTTTGTTTTAATTAACAACACAGTATTTATTATAGAATGTAAATATCAGCAAGTTGGTGGTTCGGTTGATGAAAAACTTCAAACTTGTGATTTTAAGAAAAAAGAATACCAAAAATTATTAGCTCAGCTAAATGTTGAAGTCGAATACATATATCTATTAAGCGATTGGTTCCGAAATCCAAAATATAAAGATACTTTAGATTATATTCAAAGTGTTCGTTGCCACTATTATTTTGAATATATTCCCTTGCAAAAATTAGGACTTCCTGTTCCTGGGGTAGATTAAAATTTCCATTAAATCATTTTATCGTTCAGAAAATCACGATTTTACTCTCGCCAAAGGCAATTGTCTGGAGCTTCTTCCGAACATCGATTTTAAATTCGATATGATTTTTGCTGATCCGCCATATTTTCTTTCTAATGGAGGCATTTCTGTTCAGAGCGGTAAGCAGGTGAGTGTGAATAAAGGAGAATGGGATAAATCACAGGGATTTGACAAGGATAATGAGTTCAACCGCAAGTGGCTTTCTCTTTGCCGTGAAAAACTTAAGGAAAACGGTACAATCTGGATTAGCGGAACATACCACAATATTTTCTCTGTTGCACAGATGCTGAATGAATTGAATTTCCGTATTTTAAATTGCATAACTTGGGCTAAGACGAATCCGCCACCAAATCTTTCATGCAAGTTTTTTACTCATTCAACAGAATTCATTTTATGGGCAAGGAAGAATAAAAAGGTCACGCACTACTACAACTACGAGCTGATGAAGGAAATCAACGGTGGAACACAAATGCGCGATTTGTGGAGTCTGCCCGCAATTGCCAGATGGGAAAAATCTTGCGGAAAGCATCCTACCCAAAAGCCTCTTCCTTTGCTTGCACGCATTATTCTTGCCTCGACAAAAGAAAATGACTGGATATTGGATCCCTTTACAGGTTCAAGCACAACAGGAATTGCGGCAAGTCTACTTGGTCGTAGATTTTTAGGTCTGGATCAGGAAGATGCATTTTTGGAATTATCAAAAAAACGAAGGATTGAAATTGACGATATAAAGATTAGATTTGAATATAGGGACAGAATTTTCAAGTATTCAGACAAACCTCTGAACAATGTTCTGGAACTACATCAAAATTCTCCATATTTCGGAATCGATTTACCTGTAGAATAAGCTAAAATATCCAAATTCCATAGCCCATTCTTCTTTCTCACATTACTTGACATAATAGCCTCAATAGGGTAACCTCACATTTATTCAAAGATATTATGGTTCAGGAGAGTACTTTGATGAAGAAAAGTTTCACCATGCTTTTTGCTTTGACTGCCCTTGCTGCAGTTATGGGTCTTGCTTCCTGCTCAAAAGATGACGGTAAGACATTATATCTCTACAACTGGACGTACTACACTCCGGATGAGGTATTGCGTGATTTTGAGAAGGAATTCAACTGCACTGTAAAGGTTGACAGTTACGCCTCCAACGAGGAGATGTACTCAAAGCTCCGTGCGGGTGCAAAGGGATATGATATTGTTGTTCCCTCACAGGATTACGTTTCCATCATGATTAGCCAGGGAATGTTCCAGGAAATTGATCAGTCAAAGCTGACCAACAGGGCTAACATCAACCCGCTTGTTCTGGAGAAGGCAACTTATGACCCGACCATGAAGTATGCAGTTCCATATTATTTCGGAGCTGCCGGTGTACTCGTAAACAAGACAAAGGTACCGGCCGGAAGCTATGCACGCGACTGGAGTATTTTTGAGGATCCTCAGTTCAAGGGTCATGCCACAATGATGGACGACATGCGCGAGGTTATGGGAGACGCTCTTGCCCACCTTGGATATGACGTGAACAGTCTTTCCGACAAGGAGCTGGATGAAGCCACAAAGCTGATTCAGGAAAAATGGAAGCCCAATCTTGTAAAATTCGATGCAGAGGGGTTCGGCAAGTCATTTGCATCAGGTGATTTCTGGCTGTGCCACGGTTATGCAGAGGTTGTATACGGCGAGGTTCCAGAGGACAAGTGGGATGAGACAATCGACTTCTTTATTCCACAGGAGGGAGGTGCCTCTTATCTGGACAGCATGTGCATACTCAAGGATTCAAAACATGCAGAGCTTGCAAATGAATTCATCAATTATATCCACCGCCCAGAGGTCTATGCAAAATTCCTTGATGCATTCAACTTCCCGTGCTTTGTTAACATGAAGGCTGAGCCATACATGACAAGCAAGCCTATGTACAATGCCAGCGAGATGAACAACTGCACATTAAAGGTTGATATCGGGGAAGGCCTTGATAAATTCAACGAAAGATGGCAGGACATCCGTTTTCAGGATTAGTCAACTATAGACGTGCCGCTATCTCCGTTGGAGCTCCATGCGGTACAAACAAGTCTAAAGGAGGTTTCCATAGAGGAGGCCTCCCAAATATTGGGGTATAACCAAATAAAAACAAACACTTAGGAGTATTCAAATTGAAACGCTTCAACAAAATCCTTTCAGGCCTTTTCTGTGCCGCAGCATTTTCCACCTTGATTTCATGTTCAAAAAAAGATGACCGCACTCTTTACCTGTACAACTGGACATATTACACACCCGAGGAAGTAGTCAGTGCCTTTGAGAAAGAGTTCAACTGCACCGTAAAGCTCGACAGCTATTCAACCTGTGACGAGATGTATGCCAAGCTCAGGGCAGGAGCAAAAGGCTATGACCTTGTAATCCCTTCCAATGATTTTGTTTCCATAATGATAAAACAGGGAATGCTTCAGAAAATTGATCAGAGTAAATTCACCAACCGCAGCAAGATAAATCCGGTTATTCTTGAAAAAGCCGACTATGACCCGAACATGGAGTATGCAGTTCCCTATGCGTTAAGTGCGACAGGTATCATGGTAAATAAAACCAAGGTTACAGATTCCAACTATTCCCGTGACTATGATATTTTTGAGGATCCGCAGTTTGCAGGACATTCAACAATGATGGACGAGATGCGTGAGGTGATAGGATGTGCCCTTCTTTATCAGGGAAAGGACATGAACAGCACGTCTGATGCAGATTTGAATGCCGCATACGAATTGATTTCAAATAAATGGAAACCCAATCTTGCAAAATTTGACGCGGAGGGGTTCGGTAAGACTTTTGCATCCGGTGATTTCTGGCTTTGTCAGGGATATCCTGAGATTGTTTTTGGTGAGGTTGATGAGAGCCGTTGGGAAGATACAATCGATTTCTTTATCCCGGAAGAGGGAGGCCCCGCTACTTTGGACAGCATGGTTATCCTAAAGGACGCACCGCATCCAGAGCTTGCAAATGAATTCATCAACTTTATTCACCGCCCGGAAAACTATGCTCTCTTTATCGATGAATTCCGCTATCCATGTGTCGTAAATCTTGAGGCACTTCAGTTTACAACAAAACCTGCCATGTATGACGCACAGCAGGCTTACAATTGCACTCTAAAGCTTGATCTGGGTGATGACCTGGACAAGGTTCACGATATCTGGCAGAAAATAAGATACAACTAAAGTTTCAAAGTTACCTCAAACTATTTGCGGCCCAGCTCTACCGATTTGTTGTAGGCGGCTGTGGCTGCATCTATTACCGCCCCGCGGAAATTATGTTTCTCAAGGGCGATTACACCTTCTATTGTAGTTCCCGCCGGAGAGCACACTGCATCCTTAAGGTCGCTTATTGAACGCTCGTCCTCCAGTGCCATAGTGGCTGCTCCACGCAATGTCTGTGCCGCATAAACATAGGCCTGAGCCCTGGGCATTCCAAAACGTACAGCCGCATCCGCCAATGCCTCGATGAAAAGGAATGCATAAGCAGGTCCTGAGCCGCTGACAGCAGTTACACCGTCCATCAGTTTTTCCGGGACAACCTCCGCCTTTCCACATGCATTGAGAAGTGACTTTACGGCTTCCGTCTCATCATTCTTGACATCTGCACTGGGGCTTATTGCAATCATAGCCTCACCGACCGTTGCAGGAAGATTGGGCATTATGCGGATAATATGGGGCATTACGCTGTTTCCGTCAGGAGCAGAAAGTCCGCTGTCGTTCAATGCAGACTGAAGCGTTGAGATGGAGACTCCCGCTGCCATTGATACAAGAACCTTGTTCTCTGTAAAATGTGGTTTAATCTCCTGGAGCACTGTCTTTACATAGGCAGGCTTTACGGCAAGAAAAACAATGTCGCTTGTCGTAACGATCTCTGCGTTCGTCTTAAGCACGTTGAGTCCGTAAGTCCGGGCATAGTCAGAAGCCTTTGAGAAGTCAGCATCCGTTACATAAATATTTGCCGCCGTGAATTTCTTGGAGATGCCCTGCATCAAGGCACCACCCATCATTCCGGTTCCGATACAGCCTATCTTTATCTCGTTCAAGTCTTTCATATTATTCCTCCCGTTTATTTCTTAACGTATTTTTTTCAGTGCGGATTAACGCTTGATTCGTCGGTTAAAAACAATGTTCCCTTTTTGCTTCCGTCAATGAGGGATGCAAGCGGTTTTTCATTCTTGCTGTTTGCCAGGATCATCGGAATGCCGTGCGAAGTAACTTTTTCTGCGGCCTGAATCTTTGTCCTGATTCCTCCGGTTCCAAAGCTGTTAGTCTTTCCGATTGTGATTGACTCAAGAAGAGCCGGGATGTCCTTTACTTCCTCAACCAGCTTGGCATTGGGGTTTGTCTTGGGGTTGTCCGTGTAAACTCCGTCTATGTCGCTGAACAGTATCAGAAGATCCGCGCTCCACAAAATTGCAGTGAGGGCAGAAAGGTTGTCATTGTCGCCGATGCTGTTCTCCTCGAATGAAACGCTGTCGTTCTCGTTGATGATAGGAACCACACCCTCGTCAACAAGTGTAAAAAGAGTGTTCCTCATGTTGAGCGTGTGATGATAGTCCTCAAAATCTTCCTTGATGAAAAGCAGCTGTGCCACGTGTACATTCTGTTTTGCAAAAGCCGCCCTCCACTTGTCCATCAGCTCCACCTGACCTATGGCACAGAGAGCCTGCCTGTAGTGCATGTCCTTTTTATGCGCCCATCCGTCAATGGCAGAAAGACCTGCAACCTGGGCACCGGATGAAACAATGATAATCTGCTTGCCCTGTGAAATAAGACTTGAGCAGCTTGTGGCAAGGGTGTTCAGGAAATCTATGTTAATTGTGCCGTCTTCTTTTGCAAGGGAATTGCTCCCGAATTTGATTACTATTTTCTTTGCTTTTTGAATTGCCTCTTGGGTTGTCATCTTATCTGTCCGTCCCCATCAATTAAGAATTTTGTCGTGGTCAAGGCTGTAACCCCCATAGGTCCGCGCACATGAAGCTTCTGTGTGCTTATGCCAAGTTCTGCCCCAAAGCCGAATTCTCCGCCGTCAGTAAAACGTGTGCTTGCGTTTACATATACACATGCCGCATCTACCTGCCTCTGGAATTTCCTTGCAGTTGCACGGTTGTTCGTTACTATGCACTCGCTGTGTTTTGTATTGTGTGTATTGATGTGTGAGATTGCCTCATCCACAGAAGAAACTGTCTTTACCGCAAGGATATAGTCAAGGAATTCAAATCCAAAATCGCTGTCCTGAGCCTCTACAAGTTTATCTCCATCCATGACACCCTGCAGAACCGCATGGCTTTCCTTGTCTGCCTTTACAAGCACCCTTCCGTTAAATGCCTTTGCCATGAGAGGAAGGAAATCCTTTGCAACCGAGCGATGAACAAGAACCGTCTCTATTGAATTGCATACACCAGGCCTCTGAATCTTTGCATTCTCCGCAATCCTTGCCGCCATCTCCAGGTCTCCGTCACAGTCAACATAAAGATGGCACACACCTGCACCGGTCTCGATTACAGGAACACGTGCATTTCTAACAACGGAATTTATAAGGTTTTTACCGCCGCGTGGAAGAACAACATCAATCAGTCCAACCGCATTAAGTATTTGATCAACATCCGAGTGATCCGTACTCTGGCACAGATGAATTGCAGAAGGAACACCGTCTTCACCTGCATCCTTTAATCCCTGAACAATTGCCTTTGTAATCGCGTTGTTTGAATTGAGTGCGGAAGATGATCCCCTCAAGAGAATTGCATTTCCGCTTTTATATGCCAGTGCAAATGCATCGACAGTGACATTAGGGCGGCTCTCGTAAATAATCGCAACCACACCAAGCGGAACACGAGTCTGCCTTATCGTCATGCCTGCAGGGGTAGTCCAGCCTGCAACATCTTTCCCGACAGGATCTTCCTGAGATATAATTGTCTGGATTCCTGCAATAATCGATGCAAGCTTTTTGTCATCAAGTGAAAGACGGTCAACCAGTGCCTCTGTCATTCCTGATGCACGGGCCTTTTCTACGTCTATGGCATTTGCCTTGAAAATCTCTGCCTTGTTTTTTTCGATTGATTCAGCAACAAGCTGAAGAGCGTGATTTTTTCTTAAAGCATCGTGAAGGGCCAGAACTTGGGCTCCTTTTTTTAATTCCATGCAAACTGAATTAATATCCATGAGCGTGGCCTCCAGAGTAAATGTGCAAAGCACTGATTTTTGCTATCAATAATTTGCCAGGAAATACATTCCCAAAAGTATTGCAATGCGTGTCTTGTCTTCCGACCATGAAACATCGGCAGGAAGGGACTTTATGTACCACCAGAAAATACCGAATTCAGGATCAATTCTAAGCGCGTATTCGTCAAAGTCCTTTGTCTTGGTCTGGCTTCCGAACATCAGGTAAACGACTGTATCGACAATCTCCAGGAATGATTTATAAGAAGCAGTGTAAGATTTTGCCTGAATCAGTTTTTCAAATTCCTTCAGGTGATAAAGAACCTGTGCCTTAAGTTCCTCATCTGATTTTTCCACCCATGTTTTTTGAATAAGCAAAACCAGATTGTTGTTAAAACTTGAAATCAATTTATCTTCTGCAGAATTTCCGGTTTCGGCAATTTCCTTAAAGGCATTGTCTGTAGAGTTAAAGGCCTGAGAAACTAAAACGCCGCTTTTCTTTACCTTGGAGATATCATCAGCAGAAAGCAAGTCATCAAGTGCCTTCAACGATTTTTCATCCAGGAATTCTTTAATCAAATCACTGCTCATAATAGAAACATTCTAATTTTTTATCGAAAAATTTTCAAGTAGTGCAGTGAATTATTCTTCGGAGCCCTCGTAGTCATCTTCCTCGATTTTCACGGAATCAGGCATGACAGTCTGCGGTTCGTCTGGAGATGATGTTGGAGCCTTTTTGCCGCGTGGAAGATAGCGTCCCAGTACCTGACTTTCAAGTTTGTTCTGGAGGTTGAATTTATCTATTGCCCATGCACAGAGCTTTGTGAATATCGTCATTCCGCCAATCAGGCCTGCCAGGAAACTCACAAGGATTGCAACAAGGGAAAGCTTGCCCTCAGGACTGAATCCCAGGCACTTGAACAGAATGAATGAGCTAAGGACAATCAGCAGGATAATCAAACCGAATGTAATGATGATGTTGAATATCGATGAAATGATAATGAATATAATTGTATATGAGTGCTTAGACATCTTTTTTTCTCCTTGACTTAACTTCGTTTGCTATGAAAGTAATTAACAGAATTATGACGCAGATTACGATGACGGAATCCGCCACGTTGAATGTAGGCCATCTCTTGCTTTCAAAATAAATCGGGAAATAGCAGTCAATGAAATCAACCACACCCTGATCCCTGAAAAAACGGTCAATCAGATTGCCTATGCCGCCGCCTGTAATGCCGCAGATTGCCCAGCGCTGGACTTTGGTAAAATCATTGTTGCGGAAATAAATGACGAAAACTACGATAATCAAAAGCAATGGTGCAAATGAAAAAAGGACAGTTCTCCATGACTGCGACAGAGTTGACCCGATGCTGAATGCAACTGCATTGTTACGCACGTGAATCAGGCGTACTAAGTCTCCGATAATCGGAACCACACATTCATCTGCATCAGAGAAAAGCGTGAACTGTGGAATGTGCTTTACGACCAGGTTTTTTGTAATCTGATCAACGAGAATAGTAATCACCACCATGATTAACGGAATCAATTTCTGTTTAAGCGGTGTCTTTTGTTTTTCTGTAAGTGTTGAAGTATCTTTATTCATATTCATAATATACTAAAGTCCTGTATTAAAGTCTATAAAAACAGTTTGAAGTCCTGTGTCATTTTCAAGTTTTTTTGCCATAAGCTGAACGCCCACGGTTTCTGTCTGATAATGGCCTCCTTCTATCACCGTAATTCCAAGTTCCTTTATGACATGAAAATCCTCATGCTGAACCTCGCCCGTGATAAAGCAGTCCGCCCCTGCTGCCAGAGCCTGATCCGCATCCTCAGCCGCACCACCGGAAATGACGGCAACTCTTTTTACACGCTGCTTTCCAAAAGGATAAATGCGAAGAATCTTTTTTTCATCGGGGAACATTTTTTCAGAAAGCTCTTCAACAGAAATCTCCTCGTCAAGCTCTCCCACAGCCCCAAGCTCCATTCCATGCCAGAAACCGAATGGCATGATATTTTTTAATCCAAGACGCATTGCCATTCCGAAATTATTTCCAACCTCATGGTTTGCATCCAGAGGAATATGACTTGCATAAAGCGCAAGATCATTCTGAATAAATGCCTTTATACGCTGATAGTGTGAGCCTGTAATGCACTGACATCTTCCCCAGAAAAGACCGTGATGAGTGAACAAAAACTGGGCACCGTTCTCTGCCGCCATAAGTGCGGTTACCTCACATGCATCCGTTGCAAATGCCACCTTTGTTATCTGTTTTGAATCCGGGGCACTGTTTGTAATCTGAAGACCATTGAGTGAAGGGTCGCGGGAATAAAGCTCAGGCTGAAGAATCGAGTTGAAGTAGGATACAAGTTCATTTAATACCATAAGAAATCCTTAGTAATGTGAGCGAGGTGAATTCATCGCATCGATAATCGACTGTTCTATTGAACGCTCAAGCACAGTTGCAATGTGGCTGGACATGTAGAATGTTCCGTCACGGTCAACATCAAACAAATATTTTGCAAGCATTGGATAGGTCTGCTCAATCGGGCCGTATTCTGGAGTTGAATATGTTGGAATCACAGAAAGATCATAGATTCCGTCACAACTCTTTTTTTCGCTGAACATATTTGAAAGCATTGAGCCTGAAGTTAAATCTGCCCCGTCCGTTACAATATAAAACCTGTCTGCTGAATCTTTGGAAATCAATGGAAGAATTGCAGATGAAAGCCTTGAGTAATATTCATCCTTGTGTTTCATTGCTTCCTCATATTCCTCGGGGTTATTGCGCTGGGAATACATCATGCAGAAACGCCTTAAGAATCTTGAGTCCCTGATGTCACCGAACCATGAGGCATCTTTTCCGAACAGCTGTGCAGAATAAACCGTATATCCGTCGCGTGCAAGCTTTACGCAGAAAGGCTCGTACATGCTTCTTGAGGAAAGGACACCTGGCATGAGCAAGATGGATTTTCCGCCGCTTGTTTCGCCTGTGTATTTGTTTACAATCAATGTTGCATAGTCAAGTGGAGATGAGCACTCCTCATAGCCGTTTTCTTTGAGGCAATACCTCTGCTGGCTTATTTTAACCGCATAAGTCTTTGTGTTGATTTTAGCAGGCCTGTAGATTATGACGAATACAGAAAGGATTATGACCGCAATCAAGTTGAGCATGGAAACAATGATGAAAAGAATTCCGTAATGATCAACCACAAGCTTATGATGCAGACGTATAAGTGCCCTGATGTTCCAGATAAAGTTGAGGAAAGCGATTGCCGTTATCAAAGCATTCATAGTAGTAAGTTCAAACGCAGCTATATGAATAAGACACAGGATAAAAGTTAAAAGCGGTAATACAGAAAGAGGATCCAGATGTGCCTGACGTGCAAAAAAGAATCTTGCACAGGAAATGCCCAAAAGCAAAAGCAGGAGCAATTCCCCGAGAGTTTGATTTGTCATGCGTTTATTGTAGCAAAAAGATAGTAGAAAATTCAAGTATACGGAGTAAATCGCTTGACATTATCCATAAAATTTTTATATAATAGACATACATTATTGGAGCGATGGCAGAGTGGTCGAACGCGGCGGTCTTGAAAACCGTTATACTCTTACGGGTATCGGGGGTTCAAATCCCTCTCGCTCCGTACTGAAAGCCTCTAGGGCTTCGGTTTGAACTTTGGAGGCGTG
>JAGADS010000031.1 GCA_017613485.1 Treponema sp. | reverse complement strand
TGTGTATCGGCATAATTGGAAGTCCGCTTTATGAACGTCCTTATCCTGCCAAAATTAAAACCATAAGCGGGGTACTTGGTAACAGCTTTACGCTATTTTTTCTCGTTTGGGCCTGATGAGCCTGAATTTGCCTTTTTGAAGAGTTTCCTGATGAGGCCGATTTTTCCAAAGCAGAGCCACCAAAGGAGTGCCGCAAGAAGAATGATCGGGACACCAAAGAGGATCAGGTACAAGAGGAAGAACATGATGCCGTTAAAGAAGCCTGCTGCGGTTCCCAAGAAGTTCTTGAATCCAGATTTCGTGTCGGGAAGGGTAAAGCCCTCTTCTGTTTCGTTTGGAGGAAGCCTTGCGTTCAAGACGATGGTTGAATAGTCAACCTGGGAGTTAAGGAGCTTGAGCTGGCCTTTCATTGACTCAACTTCTGATGTCACGTCGTTCAGCTTGCGTTCAACTGCCAGAAGGTCTTCTATATTCTCTGCCTGCTTTAGGTAGGACTGGTAGCGTTCCTGAAGGATGATTTTTGTGTCCAGCCTTGTCTGAAGGTCATAGTACTGGTCGGTCACGTCCTGTGCCTGAATTGTTTTTGCACGGAGTTTACCAAGACCGTATGCCTCGTTTATTGCAAGATCAAAGTAAATCGATGGGATTCTGATTGTACATGAAAGGGAGGATGGTCCCTCGTTGCTGCTTGCGATGTAGCCGTTCCATCTGGACACCCAGCTGTTGATGCTTTCCCTGGTGTCTGCAAGGGATTCAACTTCCACGCTGATAGTTCCCGTGCGTATGAGCTTTCGTTCAATTGGCTCCGGTGCGGCTGCGGGGGCCTCTGCCTTTTGCTCAAGCCTGTATTCTTCGTCGGAATAGAAGTCTGCGTCGGAATACATTCCGGAAGATGTGTTTTCTGTCGTATAGGCTTCCCTTAGGACCATGCTGTCAGCTGCCTTGGAATAGCTTTTTTTGGAGCAGCCTGCAAGAGTTACCAATGCGGTAACGGTTAAAATTGAAAGAATCGTTTTTTTCATTTTCTCATCCTTTTTGATTGATTTTATCTTCGTAGACATACGAAAGGTATAGTCCCATTGCGCTTGCCATCAGGGCATGGGGATAGTCATGTCCCCCTATGTTTTTAATTACTTCTTTTTTGGGAATTTTTGAATATTTCACGTATTCGTCGCTGTCCAGATGCTGATTCCCTGTATATTCAAGGTTCTGTGCAAGAAAGACATGTACATGGTTCTGGAATAGGGCTGGATTCGGGTTCATGGAGCCAAGTTTGATAAGTGTGCCTGCCTTTGCCCCTGTTTCCTCAAGCAGTTCCCGCCTTGCACCCTGCTCAGGGCTTTCTCCGTCATCAATCACGCCACCGGGAAACTCTGTGCTCAGGGCCTTTTCCCCATGCCTCCATTGGGTTACCATCAGGAAATCATCTCCGTCCTCTGGAATAACGATTACCCAGTCACGGCATTCGTTTACGATATATGAGCCAGTCTTTCCGTCAGGACTCTCGCTAAGCCTTTCGGTTACTCGGAAAACGGGTGTTTCCAAAAGGGTCCGCTTTGATTTTTCCTTCCAGCAAAGATAGGTCTTGTCCATGTTTTACTTTTGTCCCCTGTCATCTGCCGCTTTTTTAAGGACGCTTCCGAAATTCCTCAGGTAATCGATGAAACTGATGTACGAAAGAAGTACGCATACTGTAAAGAATCCAATGCCAATCCAGTACATTACGCTCATGTTCACGTTCCACAAAGATGCAAGACCTGTGCGCAATAGGCTTTCCTCTATCAATGCCCAGAAACATGAGGCCACATAGAACACCGTCTTGATTTTTCCACCCTTGCGTGCTGCGATTGCAGTTCCAGACTTTGCGGCAACCATGCGGAGAAAACTCTGTCCGAACTCACGGTAAAGAATAAGCACAAAGAGAACCGGATGCATGTATCCGCTGAATACAAAACATGTAAATGTCCCCAAGTGAAGGAAAACGTCAGCAAAGGGGTCAAACATTTTTCCAAAATCGCTTACCTCATTATGCTTCCGTGCAAAAAAACCGTCCAGAAAATCGGTGAACTCCGCAAATGCAAGAAGAGGAATCAAAATGCACACAGAAGCAATAGAAAGGGGAGAGCCATTCTCGCAATTAAGCCATTTTGGCAGAAAATATATGATGAAAAATAAAGGAGCCGCAATAATACGGACAGCCGTAAACTTATTTGATGTTTTCATACATCCAATTATAAGTAATTTTAGTAAACTGTTCAATATTACGGTAGGGAATTAGTGGGTAACCGAGACCCTTTCCGCAATCTCCTGAACTTGTTCAAGAGAAAGACTTTGCACCTGTGCTATTTGTTCATAGGATAACATGTTGAGTTTTAAGAGGTTTTCAGCGGCTTCCATGGCTTTCTCTGTTTTTCCTTCTTCAAGACCTTCAAGATAACCATCCTCCCGAACATTCTGCTTGAATATTTCTTCGTCAAATTCTGTCAAAATCATCTCGATTACCTCCGCTCTATGCCTGGCAAAGAAACCTTCCAGTAGATTCTCCTTTATCGCCATGCTCACGGCATTGTCCACCGCTTCCTTGACTTCCATTCCGGCCATTGTGTTATCACGGACTTTTGCCACGAACTTGCTGTAATCATACAGCGATTTGCACTTTTGGTGAAGTGTCTCATTGTGATTTACATTGATGTTTTTAACATAAGCTGTCCATTCATAGGCTCCGCTTGGGTCCGGGTTGATGAATGATTCCGACAGCCTCATAGTGAACTCATCGGGCTTGTCGCTCGAGCCATTGTACAGGACTATGAACTTGGGCGTGGGGATGTCTATCTTGCTGCATCGGCTGGGATCCATTTTGTGGGTTTTCAGGTATTTGTTATAAAGCTGGGCAAAGTAAAGGAAACCACGTAGAGGCATGTTGGGATTGTGAGTAGATTGCTGCTCCAATAAAACCATCTGGTCGTCAATCAAAAATGAGACATCATTATGCATTGTTATGTAAATGACGTTCTCGATAGTGTTAAGCTCCAGTGCATCCGGGTCAGTATAGCTCGTGTTGTTCAGGGCGTTGTACAGATCCAACCTCCAGCGTTTGCTT
Organism: Treponema sp.; assembly: GCA_017613485.1. Next base: position 7,937 of record JAGADS010000031.1, on the reverse strand, counting down.
TCCTCAGTGTTTCTACCGAATATTGCCTTAAAAAGCCTGTCCTTGTATTCTCTCTGAGTAGTTTGTTTTGAATCCATGGAATCCTCCAGTTTAGATTGTTTAGCGAGGAAAAGATAGTTTCCCCTATACTATATAAATAGTATCAGACACATCGTTTTTAACAAAAATTTGCACAAAAAGTTGAAAAAAAGTGAAAATTCTTTGCTTTCGGGTAGTCTGACTGGTGGAAGTTTGCGTTTATAATTGTCACGCGGATTCGCCGCTGCGAAAGCGGCAACTTAAATAAATTTCCATACAGAAACGGCACGAAGTGACGTATCCGAAATTGCTACGCAATTTCACTAAAGGAAGATTTTATTCTATTTATTTTTGCAGTCTGCTTTATGTTTTTCAAATTATTTTCAACCAAAATAATTACCGTGGTCATGAGTAGCAATTATCATTTAAGAGAGCAAAAGAAGATAAAAGTTGCAAGACAAGCAAAAAAAAGAAATTTAAAGATTTTACGTTAGTAAAATCGAATCCGCGTGACAATATCGAAACCATGATACCTCTATTTAGATAGCGAATGCTTGCGACAATTATCTTCCGTAGGAGGATGCGATGTTCAGCTGGGAGCGGTATTTGGCTACGGTGCGTCGTGCTATCTGAATGCCCTGTTCCTCAAGAATCTGGCATAGCTTGCTGTCACTCAGGGGCTTAGGATCGTTCTGGTGTTCCCTGAGGATTTCCTCTATCTTGTGAAGGACTGCTTCCTTGCTCGTTGCCTGTCCGCTTGTGGCAGTGCTTGAGGCATGGGAGAAAAAGTATTTTAGCTCAAAGAAGCCCCACTGACATTCAAGGTATTTTCCGTTTGCAAGGCGTGAGACTGTGCTTTCGTGGACTTCAAGGAGGCTTGCCAGTTCTGACTGCAGGAATGGACGGATGTTTCCGGGACCTTTTACAAAAAAATCTGCCTGATGCCTGAGTATCTGTATTGCCGCACGTTCAAGTGTGGATTTCCTGTCTTCAATTGTCTGGATGAATTCCTGGGCCTGCCTTATGTTCTGCTCCATCATCCTGCGTTCTTTATCGTTTATGCCCGAAAGATTCAGCGAGTTGATGAAATCCCTGTTTACGGAAAGCTCCGGTAAAGTCTCGTTTGTAAACCTTATTCTCCAGATTTTTCCTCCGGCAGAATAAAGGCTTTTTTTATTCAGCTCATTTTCCGGTATCTCGCCTGTGTCATTGGCTTTTTCTTCTATAAAAATATCTGGTGCCACAAAATGTGTCTGGCTTGTGGAGAAATTGCCTGCAGGGAAGGGTTCCAGTGTCTTTATGAATGAGATGGCTTTTTCAACGGTTTTTTCGTTTACTTCAAGGGAATCGATTCTGCTTGTGTCCGATCCAAAGAGTGATTTTTGTTTTTGAATATATGCCTCGATTTTTTTCTGTGCTTTTGAGGCAACAGGGGGATCCAGAAAATTAAGGTGGCCGTCCAGTATGAAAAGTGCAAGCTCCGGGGCATTTTTTCCTTTTGCCTGAACCAGAAGACTTTCCTCAGGACCTGATGTGCATGTGCCTGCCGGGTCAAATCCCTGGATTAAATCAAGCATCCATTTAAGCATGTCCTCGTTCTGCTCCCTGTCATTTGGATCAAGAAGTGAGACTGGTGCAAGCTGATGAAAGCCCCTGTCATCAAGATTATGGATAAGACGTTCTCCAAGGGCCTGCTCTGAATCCGACAGATCAATCATGTTAAGCTGATGGAGAAGATGATCCTTTAGGGGTTCCTTTTCGTCTGCACGGGATTCCAGTGTGGCCTGGAAAGTATCGCTTGCGTTGTCAAGTTCCTGCGAATGAATGGAAGAAAGCTTTGTGCCGTCATGGATAGTGCTTCGTTTCCGTAGGTCAACTCCTGATTCAAGCTTGTCTTTTACGATTTCCAGTGCGGGGTTTTCCTCTGCGGCCTTGTAGATTGCCTCACGTAAATCGGCAGAACTTAGAGACAGTATCTCCAGAGACTGAATCTGCCTCTGGCTCATTACCTGTACTTGAGATTGAATCTGTGTCTGTGCCTGAGAGAAAGAAAAATCCGCCATGCTTTTATTTTTTCAGGACCTTGGATCGGATAAACCTGTTTCCAAAATGGTAGATGCATCCGAACAAAAGGAACAATGTTAATACTGCAAGAACAAGTCCAATCGTGACGATGGGAGAGTGTTCAGTTAGCACAAGGGATGCGGGGAATGCACAGCTGCCGGTGACAAGGAGAATGACCTCCGAGAGAATAAGATAGAATACAGGCCACAGGAGAACGGTAAAAATACTTCTGTTGTTTTTGATCCCTGTATGGTCGCAGAAGAATATCCAGTATGTAAGGATAAGAATCGGATCAACTATATGGATGAAAATGAACGCACCGTTTAGATTGAGGCCGAGCACCAGCGTTGCGATGAAAATCAGGATAGTGGAGATGGAGCAGCATGCATAAACCCAGACGTAAAAGGATTTCCCGGTTTTAACACGGTAGATGAATGATGACAGGAATATGATGCCGATTATGATTCCGCTTATAAAGCAGTATTCCCCAATATATTCCCACTGTCCGTAGTACCCGATGATTGTCACGGTCAGAACAAGAAGACCAAGAACCAGGTCAGAGATATTCCTTATCTTGTTTTTCATTTTTTATTCTCCTAACTGATATTGAAAAAAAATCCGGCCTCTCCCAGCCGGATAGCAAGATCGTGCATGTCTGCAGCTTACTTTATTAAGACAAGCGAATCACCTATGACGGGAATCTTGTACTTGTTTCCCTGTGCGGCGGCTATAATTCCAAGAAGCCACAGTACAAATAAGCCTATGCCTAAAATCAAGCCGATGATCCATCCTATGAACGGAATTCTTGAAATGATGGATACGATTACACTGGCTATCGTAAGGAGTATGCCGTTGTTTACATGATTCTTGACGAATGCATGATTCTTTTCAGGTTCAACCACAAGTCCGATAATCCAAAGAATGAAGATGTATGCAAGAATACCAAAGAGCTTGTCGTTCCCCTGGAGCTTGTCACCAGAACCAGATGAAGTCTTAGCCTGTTCCAATTCGTTGTTTTCCATGTTTTGATCCTCCATAAATAATATGATACCATAAGAGAGTAAAAATGCAAGAGAAAGTTTTAAATGAAAACCGTTGGAACCGTGCCGGCCATTGTTCATCAATTCCCTAGATTATTTTTCGATAACGATATATACTTTAGGTATGAAAACTTTGAATGAACTTGGTCTTAGGGTACCGGAGATTTTGCTTCCGGCCCATGTGGATTTGAATAAATGGGCTGTGATTGCGTGTGATCAATATACGCAGGACAGGGAATACTGGAAAAATGTGGAGAAGACTGTCGGGGATGAGCCTTCCACGCTCAATTTGATTTTACCGGAAGTCTATCTTGGTGACGCTGACAAGGCATACCGCATTCAAAAAATCCGTGCGGCTATGAGCCAGTATCTTGAGGGAGATGTATTTGCAGAGCCGTTCAATGGATTTGTGTATGTCGAGCGAAAGACCGGCTTTGGACGTACAAGACGTGGACTTGTAGTTCAGATTGATCTTGAGACATACGAGTGGAAGCCTTTTTCCAATGCAAACATACGTGCCACAGAAGCGACGATTATAGACCGCATACCTCCACGCAAGGAAATACGTATGGGTGCTCCTCTGGAACTTCCCCATATCATGCTGCTGGTAAACGACAAGGAAGACCTTCTTGTGGGCGGGGCACAAAAGCTTACGTCAGGTTCTGGCAGGAAACCTCTGTACAACGGTGATCTAATGTCTGGCGGCGGATCAATTACTGGCTGGGGGCTTTCATCCGAGGATGACATTGCCAAAATCACCGATGCCCTGAACAGGATTGCCGATGCGAACACTGCAGATGACGGCTCAACATTCCTTTTTGCTGTGGGAGACGGAAACCATTCTCTTGCAACTGCAAAGGCCGTGTGGGATGAATACAAGGAAAAGCTTCTGGAAAATGGTGAGAGTGAAAAGAATCTTGAGTCAAACCCCGTACGCTATGCCCTTGTTGAGGTCGTGAACATATATGATCAGGGACTTACATTCGAGCCGATTCACCGTGTTCTTTTTAATGCGAAAATCAAGGAGATGATAGAATTTGTCTCAGAAAACCTCGGTGGAAAAATAAGTGCATGTGCCTCAGAGTCAGAGCTTGAAAAACTAGTGCATGATTCAAATGCGGGGTTCGGTTTTGTCTATACAATAAGCGGAAAAACCGAGTTCAAGTTTATGTCCACAGATATACAGGAGCTTGCGGTAAGCCGTATGCAGCCTGTGCTTGATGAATATATCGCGGCAAACAATATGGCAGGCGGTAACCTGGAGATTGACTACATCCACGGAAGCGATGAAGTGTTCAGACTTGGAAAAAAAGAGGGTGTGGTGACATTGCTCTTTCCTCCCATTGCAAAGGACAGCTTCTTTGCCACAATTCAGGGCAGGGGACCTCTTCCACGTAAAAGCTTCAGTATGGGTGAGGCTTCTGAAAAACGGTATTATCTGGAATGTCGTCGCCTGTTCTAGTTCTAGCCACGTACAATACGCAGGATGGACTCTCCAAACGAGCGGGCTTTGTTTTCCCCGATGCCGTTGCAGTCAAGAAGCTCTTTTGTTGAATGCGGTTTCCTGGATGCTATGTCAAACAGTGTCTTGTCACCGAAAATAACGTATGGCGGCACGTTCATCTCGTCGGCTGTTTTTCTTCTCCATAGACGAAGTTCCTGTGCAATCCTCTGACCTTCCTCGTCATCCTGAATAAATGCCCCTTTGTCTGTTTTATGTTTTTTAGCCGTCTTCTTTTTTGCAATGCACTTGGGCTCAGGCTTAGTGATTTTCCGTGGATTTGAACAGATGTCGCAGCAGCATGAGGCTTCAACTGCATCTGGAGAAAGCGGATTGTAATATTCACCGAAGTATGCCATGAGAAAATGCCTTCTGCATGTTGTTGATGTGCAATATGCTATCATTCCCTGCAACAGCCTTTCTGCATTATCGGGGTTTTCCTTTTCATTGAAAAAATAGCGTATTTTATGTGCATCTGATCCCGAGTAAAGAAGAAGTGCCTCTCCCGGAAGACCGTCACGTCCCGCACGTCCTATTTCCTGATAGTACTGCTCGATTGACTTTGGCATGTTGTAGTGAATTACATAGCGCACGTCCGGTTTGTTGATTCCCATACCGAATGCAAGTGTCGCCACAATCACGTTAACCTTGTCCTTGATGAATGCGTTCTGATTCTTTGCCCTTGTTTCATCACTGAGGCCTGCATGATAGTTGATGGCATTTATTCCTGAGTCAATCAAAGCCTGTGTAAGCTCATCCACCTGTCTTCTTGAAAAGCAGTAGACTATGCCGCTCTGGTCAGGATGCTCAAGAATAAAGTCACGTGTCTGCAAAAAGGCATTTTCCTTGCGTCGGACTTCCACATAGAGGTTGGGACGGTTAAAGCTGGAGACAAGCAGCTGTGGGTTTTCCATGCGAAGCTGCCTTATGATGTCCTGTTGAACCGGTTTTGTCGCGGTTGCAGTAAGGGCAAGACATACAGCTCCAGGAAACTGCTCACGTATGGATGCGATTTCAAGATAATCGGGGCGGAAATCATGTCCCCATTCACTTACGCAGTGTGCCTCGTCAATAGTAATGCAGTCAATATTAAGTCCCTCTGAATGAAGAAGATCCTGAGTCCTCTGTGTAGAAAGCCCCTCAGGAGAAACATACATGAGCTTTACTTTTCCCTGACGAATCCTGTCACGTGTCTCGCGATATGTGTCCCAGTCCAGACTTGAATTGATTACAGCCGCAGGAACCCCGTATGCCTCAAGCTGAGAAATCTGATCATGCATAAGTGCGATTAGTGGAGATACCACGACTGTCATCCCCGGAAGCAAAAGTGCCGGAATCTGATAGCACAGGGATTTTCCTCCTCCAGTTGGCATGACCGCAAGTGTGTCACGTCCGTCCAGTACATTCTGAATCACTTCCCTCTGCATGGGCCGGAATGAATCATAGCCGAATACGGTCTTTAGCACTTGCTCAGGACTTTTTTCCATATTGACGGAATCCTCCAGATAATAAAGCTGATTTGCCTTTAGATAGATGGCAAGCTGTGCTGAATAAGCCCTTACGGCTCCTAAAAGCATATTATATCTCTTTTCCTCCAATTTTGAAACTCCTCCTATAGGTCTGACTTTTTATTCTCAAAAAAATATTTAACCCTCTTGCATAAAGGGCTTTCTTTTGGTACATTATTCAAGCAGGCCGGCTTGGTGGAATGGTAGACACTACAGACTCAAAATCTGCTGCGGGCGACCGCGTCTGAGTTCAAGTCTCAGAGCCGGTATTGTAAGGGACAATCGATAAGACTGCCCCTTTTTTTATGTCCCGCTTCCTAAACCTCCGTCCACGCTCCTGTACATTACCGCTTCCATCATGTGCTCCTCCTGAATCAGGCTAGAGCCTCCCATGTCAGCAACAGTACGTGCAGTTTTAAGGCATGATGACACCGCTCTTGGAGAAAAGCCGTATTTTTCAGTTGCAGAAGAAAGGATTCCTGAGGCAGAGGCAGAGCATGTGCAGAATTCATGCACTTCCTGAGGGGTCAATGACGCATTCTTTTTGTTCTGCCTTTCCCTCTGAGCTTTTACAGCCACCGCTATTTTTTTCCTAAGCTCAAGTGTTGAAAGAGTTTTCTCCTCCTCATTTTTTCCTTTATCATTGACTGACGGAATGTCAACCTGAACCCTCAAGTCTATCCTGTCCAGAAGAGGTCCCGAGAATTTTCTCCAGTATTGTTCAATTGAATGGGCGGAACACAGGCATATCTTGTCCCTTGCACCGTAAAAACCGCATGGGCATGGATTTGTCGCAATCAAAAGCTGAAAATGAGCAGGATACACCGTTGAACGTCCCGCACGGCTAATCGTGATTAAACCGCTTTCAAGAGGCACACGGAGCATCTGAAGGACTGAGCTTCTGAATTCCGCACCTTCATCCAGAAACAGGACTCCGTTGTGTGCAAGGCTGATTTCTCCCGGTGAGCAGTGGATTCCCCCTCCGCACATTCCCTCTATGCTTGCAGTCTGATGCGGCTGCCTGAACGGAGGAACACGCATTAAACGCTGGTCAGAAGGTAACAGTCCCGCTATCGAATAGATTCTTGTTACAGGAACAGTCTCCTCTTTTCCCAAAAGCGGAAGCAGTGTCTGAAATTTCTGGAGTGCAAGAGACTTTCCGCAACCAGGTGGTCCGAACGCCAGAAGATTGTGGCCTCCCGCAGCGGCAATTGATAAGGCTCTAACAAGCTTCCCCTGATTCTTTATCTCCGCATATTCCATTCCGGGGCTTTCTTGAGGAAAATAAATCCCTCCGATATGACAGGCACCATCTGGCAGACACTTTGCCTCATCCTCTGTGTCCTCCCTGTTCTGGCAGTATGTGTCAGGCTCCAGCAATGCCCTGAATGCCTCACAGAGATTCGTGGCCTCAAAGACCTTCATTCCTCGTACTTCCCTGGCTTCGTCTCCATTTCCCGCTGGAACAATACAGTGAGATATGCCTTTCTCGTAGGCCGTATTTACCGCCGCATTTATACCGCGCACAGGCCTTACTTTACCGTTAAGCTCCAGCTCGCCCATTACCAGAACAGAAGACGGACCAGGCTTTTCAAGAAAATAATCAACGTCTTCCTTTGCCTTTAAGACCGCAAGTGCAATGGCAAGATCAAATCCCGCCCCCTCTTTCTTTACGTCTGCCGGCGAGAGGCTTATCAATACCCTTTCCGGCGGAAACTCATAACCGCAGTTCCTGATTGCAGAGCGCATACGCTCACGGCTTTCCTTTACCGCTCCATCTGCAAGTCCCACGATATCCACTGCAGG
>JAGADS010000282.1 GCA_017613485.1 Treponema sp. | reverse complement strand
TCATTCTTCCACTGCAAAAGATTCTGATACGCTTTCCGGTACATAGTTTACACCTTTTTGAGGTTAAAATTTGTCAAAATTTACACCTTTTTGACTTTATTATCGGTTAAAATATACACCTTTTTGAGATTATTGACAAGAACAAAAGTTGTATTGTCCCCATTGTTTTTCAATCTCCGCAATCAGCTTATCAAACTCATCCTTGCTTGGAAACGAATCTTTCTTAAAGAACAGGTACCTGCCGTTTGTAAATTCCAGAATGTAGAATTTGTCGTCTTCAATGTTACTAAGATAATCTTTTTTCAGATATCGGGTTGATGAACCCAGTTCATCTAGTTGAACATAATCATCTTCAATAACAGCAACGCTTTCACACTTGTCTATAGAAATGTCATATTTCTTTTCTATAACCTCAAGATTATTTCTGATGCTTTTTCGAACGCGGTATTCATCTATCCTTTTTTCAAAAATCAAAAAGCCAAGATCAACAAAAACATAGATAAGACCGAAAACTATACCGGCGTGGGCTAACACATCGTTATAACCTCGAAAAAGTAAAAGAAATGAAATGGCAGCAAGTATAATTCCCATTACAATGCGTCTGATATAAATCCTACGGATTTTACGCTGCCGGTCCTGCATTATTCCGGAAAGATACATCATTTTCAATCCGGTTTCAATCTTTTCGTCTTTTGTAAGAACTTCTTTTATTGTCATTTAATTACTCCACAAATCGAAAAAACACGGGAACATCAGCTGCTGTTTACTACCGACGTTCCCGTGTTGTTGTTTAATCCAAGACTAAAGCGGCTTTAGTTTTTGTCACCATCTTTTCTTGTTGCATTGGCAAGCTTGGCACCGATAAAGCTGTTCAGGAGGTTCTTGGGATCAATTCCAAGGCTCTGGCCTAAGGCTTCTGATACCTGGGTTACGTTCTTCATGATGTCGCCCTGGAGCTGTGCGGAATCTCCACCGTACATGTAAATCTTGTCAACGTTGGAATATGCTTTTCCGGCGGCCTCGGCGATTTTCGGGAGCTGCTCAAAGTAAAGCTTAAGGGCTTCAAGCTGCATGTCCTGTTTTGCGGCGTCACCGTACTTTGCCATTGCTTCTGCCTTTTTGTTAAGACCGTCTGCCTCTGCTTCCATCTTTGCCTTGATTGCGGCTGCTTCTGCTTCTCCCTGTGCCTGGGTTGCAGCGGCAAGAGCCTTTTTACCGGCGGCTTCATTTTCCATGGCAAGCTTTTCTGCTTCTGCCTGCTTCTGCTTTGTATATGCTGCGGCATCGGCCTGCTTCTGGATCTCGAATGCCTCTGCTTCTGCCTGTTTCTGCCTTGTGTAAAGTCCTGCGTCTGCACGCTGTTGTGCGGCGTATCTGTCTGCGTCTGCCGTCTTTTTGACTTCCGCTTCAAGAGCACGTTCCTTTATGGAAACCTTCTTTTCCTGAAGCTCAATTTCCTTTTCCTGACGTGCGATGTTTGCTTCGACTTCCTTTACTTCCTTGTCCTTACGCTGAACCTCGGCCTCGATTGCCATGGCGGCATCTGCTTTTGCGGCTTCTGTATCTGCCATTGCCTTGAGTGATGCTTTCTTGAGGGCAAGTTCATTTTGCTTCTGTGCGATTTCAAGTTCTGCGGCAACACGGGCATCGTTGGCATCCTTGTCTGCCTGGGCCTGTGCAATCTTAACTTCCGCTTCTGCGGCGGCCTTTGCTTTTGCGGCATCTTTTGAAATGGAAACTGTATTCTCAATACCCAGGTTGTTGATTACGCCATTGTCATCCTTAAAGTTCTGGATGTTGAATGTGGTAAGTTCAAGTCCAAGATCCATCAGGTTGGGCTTTACGTTCTCTGCAACCTTCTCTGCAAGAACCTTTTTGTCTCCCTGAATCAAATCCTTGAGCTTAATCTGAGAGATGATTTCACGGATGTTACCTTCAAGAACAGGAGTTACAACGGCGGCAATGTCCTCTGTTGAATAGCCGATGAATTTTGCCGCTGCCTTTTTCATGATCTCTGCTTCCTGAGAAATGGCAATGTTGGCAACTGCATCTACCTTGATGTTGATTGCATCCTGTGTCGGAATTGAATCCTTGGATACAAAGTCAACCTGAATGTTTTCCAGGGTCATGTAATCTATACGCTGCAAGAACGGAATGACAAAAATTGCCTTACCAGTCACCGTCTTGTTTCCAAACGGACCTACACGAATACCTATCCTGTTTTTGGGTACCTTGCGATAAGAGCAGAAGAAGAAAATCAAAATCAGAACTACTGCTCCGACTTCCAGAATTGTAACAATATTCATTATAATCCTCCTTATAATAATCCAACTTTATTCAACTATAAAACTATAACACTCATATATCATTATTTCAATAGTTCCATCCTGCATCTATCAAAAAACCTTCATCTTGCTGTATAATAGATTTGGGTATTAAATTGAATATTGCGGTTTGTGATGACGAAGCAAAAATACTGGAAGAAATTGCTTCATTTATAAAACAGGAATTTACTCAAAGCAAAGTACAGGCTTATTCCAGCGGAGACAGTTTTATATCCTCCTCTCAGGAAAGGCCAGATGTCCTTCTTCTTGACATCGACATGCCCGGTATGAGCGGAATGGAAGTTGCTTCCCATCTTGCCCAGGAGAAAGCCCAGACACTGATTGTTTTTGTCACAGCACATGATGAGCTTGTATACGACAGCTTTAAGTATCATCCCTTTGCATTTGTAAGAAAAAAATATCTTACAGATGAACTTCGCAATGTTTTGAATGACTGTAAAAAAGAAATTGAAGGAAGGAACAGGCATTTTGTATTCCAGACCGCATCCAAAACCATAAACCTTGCACAAAGCGAAATCCTTTATTTTGAAAGCCAGGCGAATTATCTTGCAGTCTA
>JAGADS010000281.1 GCA_017613485.1 Treponema sp. | reverse complement strand
GGCAAGGAAGGTGAGGTAATTCTGGCAGGCCCTACCTGTGACAGCGCTGACATCATGTACGAGGATTTTAAATACAGGCTTCCTGTTGACCTGAAGATCGGAGACAAAGTGTATTGGCTTTCTACAGGTGCATACACACAATCCTATGCTTCTGTTGGATTCAATGGATTTCCACCGATCAAGGCATATTACATTACGGATAACGGCATAGAGGATGCGGCCGGAAACAAAGTTGAATAATCGTCTGCTCAAAGGCATAAGTTATCTGTGGCAGATTCCGCAGAATTTGCTGGGTCTGGGTGTTATTTTCTTTAGCAGGGCAAAACCTGGTGAGGGAATAAAACCATACTGGGCAACAAAAGCGAATTTCGGAGTGTCTTTGGGCAAATACATCATATCAAATTCCGGGGACAAGACCACACTTTTACACGAAGCAGGACATCAAAAACAATCTCTTATGCTGGGGCCTCTTTATCTTTTGATTGTGGGGCTTCCTTCTATCAGCGGGAATATCTGGGACAGGCTCTTTCATAAATCATGGTCCTGGGAAAAACGTGAGATATGGTATTATTCGCTTCCATGGGAAAAATGGGCGGATAAGCTTGGTGGTGTCGAGCGTTTTACAAAGTAGGATGCCACAAATCTTCTTGAAAAATAATAGAAATGAGGGTAGACTTTAAGTATTGATAAACTGGAGGTGTTTATGAAAAGAATAGGTTATATTCTATTGGCAGGTTTTATTGCCTTTAATCTTACAGGATGTCTGACCACGTCTTCAATTTTTGATTTTGATGACGATGAGTTGAATGCATACTATGAGAATGAGATAAGGAAAGGTACAGAGGAAAAACTTGCTGCAAAGGAAGCAGAGAAGAATTCAGGCTCAACAAGCACAAGTACAGCAAAAACCACGACTACTACTAAAAAAACAGAGACTACAGACGAGACAGTGGCAAGGGCAAAACAGCTTGCAAAATCAACCAAGCTTGAGGATCTGGAGACAGCCAGCACATTGGTTACAGAGGCAAGGGCAGCTGAACCGTGGAACATGGATTTAGTTGATCTGGATGATGAGATAGAAGAAAAAATATACGCGGCAAAAATCAAGGAAGCAGAAAGGCTTTATAATGCCGGAACAGCATCTGATTTGGACAAGGCAGGAAAACTTGTAGAAGAAGTTTTGAACAGAAGGCCGGGAAACACCGATGCACAGAAACTTAAGTCAAAGATTACAGTTGCCAAGACAAAAATCATATCTGACGAGGTTGCCATCGAGCAGAACTTATCAGAAGCAAAGGCTTATATAAACAGCAATTCACCGGAGTATGCACTCGAGAGACTGAAGAAAGTTCTTGCTGCTGATCCGAACAATGCAGAGGCCAAGACACTTGTTGGAGACGCAAAGACAGCACAGGCCCGCACACTTGCCATGGATAAAGGCCACCTTGCAGAGGCAGAGAAGATCCTGAATGAGGCACTTAAGGATCTGCCGAGTCACACAGGCGCAAAGAATCTTCTTGCTGAGGTAAAGAACCTGCAGAAGAATGCAGAGTCATGTCCATTTAAGGTAGGATCAGTTTACAAGCTCACTTCATACACAGAAAATGGAAAAGAGGCTCCAACCAGGAAGAAGCCAGGCCACAAACTGACATTCACCTCAAAATCCACTGTGGAAGAGAACGCACAGGTTCCAAGCAGCTATGGCGAATATGGTTTCCATACCGACACTGCATCAAGGAAGATCCTGTTCAACAATACTAATCCAAGAAATGTTCTTTATACAAATGCCACCTATTCAAGTGACCTTAAGACAATCACATTCTACGGAATTGATATTAACGGAAAGCTTGACGGCAGCGTATACGTATTTACTCTTTCAAATTGACCTTACAGCAGTTAAAATATGCCGTCGCGGTTGCAGAATGTCTGAATATGACCGAGGCGGCAAAAAAGGTCTTTATTTCTCAGCCTAGTCTGACAGCAGCTATCCACGATTTGGAAGAAGAAATGGGAGTGGTCCTGTTCTTGCGTACAAGTCGTGGAGTAAGCGTTACAAATGACGGCGATGTATTTCTGGGTTATGCACGTCAGGTACTTGAGCAGGCAAGCCTTTTGGAAGAAAGGTTTACGGGGCAGAAGTTACGTAAGCCTAAGCTCTGCGTGTCATGCCAGCACTATTCCTTCGCAGTTGAGGCCTTTGTTGACGTAATCAGGGAATACGGCGGCAATTCCTACGATTTTACATTAAGAGAAACCCAGACATATAGAATAATAGAAGATGTATCCCGCCTTAAAAGTGAGGTCGGAGTACTCTATACAAGTGCCCAGAACGAGGAGTATATCTTCCGCCTGTTAAAGAAAAGCAATCTGGTGTTTGAGGAACTCTTTGTTGCCAGGCCGCATGTCTTTATATGTTCAAAAAGCCCGCTTGCAAAAAAAGAACGCATTCAGCTTGAAGACTTAAAGGATTTCCCCCGTTTGACCTACGAGCAGGGAGACCACAATTCATTTTATTTTTCGGAAGAACTGTTGAGCAGCATGGAGCATGACAAGAACATCAAGGTCTGTGACCGTGCCACATTGTTCAATCTGCTGATAGGACTGGACGGCTATACGATTTGTTCCGGTGTGATAAGTGCCGAGCTGAACGGAGAGAACATTGTTGCCCGACCCCTGGACGTAAAAGAATATATGCGTATAGGGACCATTACTCAAAAAGATATAAAACGATCCCCATACGCAGAAAGCTATCTTGCCGCCCTTAAGCTTCATACAAAAGAGTGGCTGTAAGATAAAAACATTTTTACAATGTTGAGCGGATGTCCTTTGCGGCTGTTACAAGATTAATAAGGCTTGCCTTTGTCTCTGTATCGCCACGTGTCTTAAGGCCACAGTCCGGGTTAACCCAGAGTTTCTTGAGCTCAACTTTCTTAAGCATCTTGCCCAGAGCATCCTTTATTTCCTGAACAGACGGAACTCGCGGTGAATGAATGTCATAAACGCCGGGACCTACTTCTGTGCGGAATTTTGCCTCCTGAAGTGCATCAAGAATCTTAAGGTCAGATCTTGAGGCCTCAAATGTGATTACATCGGCATCCATGTCATCGATGTCCTTGATGATGTCGTTGAATTCGCTGTAGCACATGTGTGTGTGGATCTGAGTGCTCGGCTTTACACCTGAGTGAACCAGACGGAATGCAGGAACAGCCCAGTCAAGATATTCAGAGTGCCAGTCCTGTTTTCTGAGCGGCAGTTTTTCGCGGAGTGCAGCTTCATCAATCTGAATGATGCGGATTCCGTTTGCCTCCAGATTAAGAACTTCCTCGCGGATGGCAAGTGCAATCTGGTTGGTCTGCTCTTTAAGGCTTATGTCCTCGCGTGGGAATGACCAGTTAAGGATTGTTACGGGCCCTGTGAGCATACCCTTTACATATTTCTTCGTGCAGCTCTGTGCGTACTTTGACCATGCAACGGTAATGGCCTGGCGGCGGGAAACGTCTCCCCATACAATCGGCGGTTTGACACATCTTGTTCCATAAGACTGAACCCATGCCTTTTCGGTAAAGACATATCCGTCAAGATGATCACCAAAATATTCCACCATGTCGTTGCGCTCAAATTCTCCGTGTACCAGAACATCAAGGCCTATTTCCTCCTGAAGCTTGATGCATTCAGCTATCTTGTTGCGCATGAAGTC
>JAGADS010000030.1 GCA_017613485.1 Treponema sp. | reverse complement strand
TTCTTTTGCGATTTGATAATATAATTTCCCTAATCGCCATTTACTGCAACTTGCAGTAAATGGCGATTAGGGAAATTATATTATCAAATCGCAAAAGAAGCAAGGGCTACTCCACCACATCATATTCTTAATCCCATTGACTGATCCAGCCTCTTGCCTGTTCTGTGTGCAAGGCTTACCTTGCCGTCATATTTTGCAAATGCTATAATGAAAGTATTGAATGGAGGAGAAAAATGCCGCTTGTAAAAGTGAACATGCTTGCAGGGAAAAGTGAGGAATTCAAGAAGACTGTTTTCGAGTGCATACATGAAGGGTTGATGGAGTCATTTGCCATTGCAGATTGGGACCGCTTTCAGAGAATTGAAGAATATGAAAAAATCAACTGGGAAGCCCCCGAAGGAAAATCAGATAATTTCATGATCATAGAATTAACAGTTTTCCCCGGAAGAACAAAAGAGCAAAAGAAAGCCGCCATTGAATCAATCACCGGTAAGATTGCGGATAAACTTAAGCTTGCTCCGACAGATATATTTATCGTGATGAATGAACCGCCTCTGGAAAACTGGGGTATGGGTGGACATCAGAAATGATTTGTTTTGTGTCATGCATTGTCAATTGAATAATGCAGGGCCTTGATGTTCAGCTCGTAGAACTCGGGCTTTACCAGAAGTCTGATGGCATCCTCCACGCTTTTCATGTCTATGACACCGGTATGACATGCCGCTCCCAGAAGAAGGGTGTTTACAATCTTTGAGCTTTTAAGGTCTGCGCATGCCTTGTCTGTGTCGATGACGCTGACTTTCGACGAATGTTTTTTCAACTCCTCTATCATTGCGTCTTCCGAGAATGTAACGCCTGTGATGCTTGCCGTTGTTGGCTGAAGGATTTTCCTGTTTACGATTATAGCCGCATCTTTTTTAAGATATGGAAGGTTACGGACTGCCTCTGCCGCTTCAAATGAAATCAAAAGATCTGCCTGCCCCAATGGAATAAGCGGAGAATAACAGTCATCCCCAATGCGGACGTGGCTTACAACGGAACCGCCCCTCTGTGCCATGCCGATTGTCTCTGCAGACAGGACCTTCTGTCCCTGATTTATGGCGGCCTGTGAAATTATTTTTGCCGCAAGAACAGTGCCCTGACCTCCGACACCGCAAATCAAAATATTATTAGCCATATTCTTATCCTCAACCAATAGCAGAAACCGGACACAAGCCGGAACATAACCTGCAGCCTGTGCACAATGAAGTGTCTATCTGAACTTTTTTTGATCCAGCCTGTTTAATACTCAGGGCAGGACATCCGATTTCCCTTATACATTTCTGACATCCGATGCATTTGTCTTCGGCTACATTTAACGGTACTGGTTTTTCCCATCCGAGCTTGGATGCCACCGCAATACATGGTGCCTTGAAAATAACCGCGCTTACACCTGGTGCATTAACTGCCTGCTTTATCGCATCAACTGATTCCTTCTGATTGAATGGATTAACTGTGATGACTGGAGATACACCAATTGCAGTAAGGATTTTCTCTATGCTGATTTTCTCCGTCACTTCTCCCATCATCGTTCTTCCGGTTCCGGGATGCGGCTGGTGTCCTGTCATTGCAGTCGTGGAATTGTCGAGCACGCATATTGTCTGATGCGCCTGATTGTAGACGGCATTCACAACACCTGTTATTCCTGATGCAAAGAAAGTTGAGTCACCGATAAAAGAAAAACATTTCCTATCCGGCTCATTGTGATAGAATCCCTGTGCCATCGTTATGTCAGCACCCATGCAAAGACAGGTGTCACACATGTCCAGAGGCTTTGCGTTTCCAAGAGTGTAGCATCCTATGTCTCCGCAGTATGCCGTTTTTTCTCCCTTCATTGCCTGCTTTACCGCGTAGAATGCGGCGCGGTGAGGACAGCCCGCGCACAAGACAGGTGGCCGCACAGGAAGATCAACCTTATTGTCATTCCCCTTTGCAGCATTGTCATTCCCCTGCTTGACAGGGGAATCCCTCATTTCTGATAAAGATTGTCTGGTCAAGCCAGACAATGACATGCTGGAGTCAGACAATGATGCCAGGATGTCTTTTATTATCTCTACGCTCAGTTCTCCTGCTGGTGGAACAAGACCGTCATGTTTTCCGCTTATGGAGCATTCAATGTGGTTTTTTCCTGCAACAGCAAAAAGGCCGTCCTCGATAACAGGATCAAGCTCCTCAAATACCACGATTTTTTTGTTCTGCCTCATGAACTTTTGTGCAAGCTCAGCCGGGAACGGATACGGATTTCCAATCTTTAATACCGGCACATCATTTATTCCAAGCAGGGAAAGCGCTTCTTTAAGATAACACCAGCTGATTCCACCGGAGGCAAACGCGATGTCGGATGTCCTGTTGTTTTCTATATAATTCCATTTTGATTCTGAGAATTCGTGTGGAAGAATTTCTTCGTTGCGCTGGAAAATCTTTTTGTGGTTATTGTAGGATGCCTTTGGAAAAATTACCCAACGCTGGCTGTCCTTTTCAAATTCACCTTTTTGTCTTGCCTGTGTAAGTTCAGGTTCTTCCATGGATTCATAAGCATGGTCAACCCTTGTCGTGGGACGCAGGATTACAGGTGTTCCATATTTTTCCGATAGCTCAAATGCCTCCTGCACCATCTCGAATGCTTCTTTTGGCGTGGATGGATCGAACACCGGAATCTTGGAGAATGAACCGAATGTACGTGTGTCCTGCTCCGTCTGGCTTGAAATCGGTCCCGGGTCATCGGCACTTACAATCACCATGCCGCCCTTTATTCCAACGTATGAAAGGCACATCACAGGATCGCTTGCAACATTCAGGCCCACCTGCTTCATCGTAACCATGGTCCTGCTTCCCGCATAGCTTGCTCCTGCCGCAACCTCCACCGCCGCCTTCTCGTTTACAGACCATTCAACATAAGTGCCGGTCTTTTCCCTGTATTTTGCAATGCATTCAATTATTTCACTAGAGGGGGTTCCAGGATATCCCGCCACAAGGTTCACACCCGCCTTGAGTGCCCCCAGAGCAATAGCCTGATTTCCCATTATCATCTGCTGTTTCATAAAAATCATTTCTCCTACCAGTCTGAATCCCAGTCGTAGCTTGAACCGTAGTCATAGTCGTCATAGGAACTTGACCAGCTGTAGTCATCGTCTGAATCCCAGTCATCGTTTGTTGACCAGTCATCATTGAATACGTATTCCGGGAATTCCTTGAAACTGGGATCATCGTCACTGTAATATGAGTCGCCTATGTAATAGTCATCGTCAATTTCATCGGAAGTTCTGTCCCATACTCCGTTTTCCAGGGCATACCAATGGGAACCATGCCTGTAATATAAGTTGTCATTCTGCTTATAGTATCCGGTCTTGCCTCCCATAAGAGTTCCGATGTACCACAATGCCGCAAGGACAGCTATGATGATGCCCAGTTTCTTCCAGTTGATTTTTTTGTGTTCCTTATATGTCTTCCAGTTGAAATTTTCGGGTGTCCTATATGTATTAGGAATGGAGGTAGTGCTTTGCTGTGTGGGGGCGGAATGTGTCCTGGCATCAAGGATCAGATCCTTTATCTTCATGTAGATCTCGTTTACCGCATAGGCTTCGTCAGTACCCTCGTATCTTACTGCCCTTGTTCCGTCCGCCTTGTTTTTGTAAACGATGAACCGTCCGGTGTTGGCATTCTTATAAATTCCAAATGCCTTTGGATCCGGATAGTCTTCCCCGATATGGACATGCATTTTTTCCAGGGGAAGGTTTTTCTTCTCGCAGAATTCCTTGAGCTGTTCTATTGTTTTTGGAGAGTCGGATGCGGTCCTCGCAAAATGAGTGTTAGGGGCTCCGCAGTTGGGACATTTTTCATCAGTTGATTCAATATAAGCTTCGCAATAATCACAAATTACTTTCAAGTTTTACCTCGTTCAAAGAGAATAACAAAATGACTTCTACAAGTCAAGGTTTAATAATTGACAATAAACAGTTGATGGTTGATAATCACAAGATAAGGAAGGAACAAATGAAGATTCTTTTAATCAACGGAAGCCCTAAGGGAAAGAACAGCAATACTCTGAGGCTAGCAAATAAATTTGTTGAAGGATTTGTGGCGGAAAAGCAGGGCGTAGGGGATTCTGTTACGGTGGATGAGATTGATGTATCCTCACTGGACATCAGTTCTTGCCGTGGATGTTTTGCGTGCTGGAAGTCTACACCCGGGAAATGCGTGATAAAGGATGACATGGCACTTGTTATGGAGAAGCAGCTTGAGGCGGATATAATAGTATGGAGTTTCCCGCTTTATTATTTTAATGTCCCTGGCAGCCTGAAGAATCTGATTGACCGTCAGCTTCCGATGAGCCTTCCTTTTATGTCGGATGATTCAAATTCAACTGGCAGCGGAAGCCACCCGGCTCGATATGACATGAGCGGAAAAAGACATGTCCTTGTCTCCACATGCGGCTTTTATTCTGCCAAAAACAATTATGACAGCGTAACAGAAATGTTCGGTCACTTTTTGGGAAAAGACAATTTTGAGACGATTTTCTGCGGTCAGGGGGAGCTGTTCCGTGTAAAGGAGCTTTCGGGGCGCACGGATGAATATCTTGAGGTGGTGAAAAAGGCCGGACGTGAATTTGCCGGTGGAACGATAAGCAGTGAGACTCATGCTCAGCTAGAGGAACTTCTTTATCCCCGGGAACAGTTTGAGAAGATGGCGGATGCAAGCTGGGGTGTAAGTAAGTCAACTGGAGAAAAAGAATCAGATGATTTGATTTTTACACGGCAGATGGCAGTCCTGTATAATAAAGATGCCTATGACGGAAAAGACCGTGTCCTTGAGATGAACTACACCGATTTGGGAAAAAGCTATCAGATCCTATTGGGAAAAGACGGAAGCAAGGTTTTCACCGACGGAAGCCTTGTGCCCACGACAAGAATCGAAACACCGTTTGATGTGTGGCTTTCGATTTCACGGGGAGAAATGGAGGGTGCTGAGGCCCTGGGAAAACAGCTTTATAAAGTGACAGGTGACTTTTCCCTGATGATGGACTGGAACAAGTATTTTACAAAACTTAATGGCAGTCGGTCAGATGCGGATAAGTCAAAACGAGAAGAATCAGCCAAAAAGGAAAAGAGGCCTTCCATGACGACTATGCTGATTCCGTGGATTACGCTTTGGGTGGCTGTCGTAATCTGGCCAAGGTATGGTTCCGTTGCAGTTCTGGCTGTCTGTGCCCTGGTTCCGCTTTTGATGAGTTCATTCAAGCTTGTAATCTGGGACATGCTTTCAATTGCTCTCGTTGCATTGCTTGCAGTTGTTGCAAACGTGAGGGAAAGCAGCTTCCTTGTTCCAGAGGCAGGTTATCTGATTTTTGGACTGTTATGGCTTTTCTCATGCCTTACAAAAGAACCCCTCTGTGCCACATACATAAAGCATAATTACGGTGGGGAGGCAGCCCTCAGAAATCCCCTGTTCATCAAGACTAACAGAATCCTTGCCGCAATATGGGGCCTGCTCTATGTCCTGACTGCGGTGTGGACTTATTTCCTGAACAAAACAGACATGGGATTTTGGGTAATCATCCTTAACAACAGCATCCCTGTATTGATGGGTATTTTTACCGCGTGGTTCTCAAAGTGGTACCCCGCACACCTGGCAAGCGGGAAGTAAACTAAAAGGTGCTCCCATCGGAGTCTGCCTAGTATTTCCTGTAGGTGATGTAGTTTACTAGAGCGTCTTTGAATGCCGCTTCTTCCTCGGCTGTGGTAAAGCATTCCTTGTTTATCGGGGAGATCAGTCCGCCAAAGGAGCTTGCCGCATAGAACCTTCCGTCGTCGGCATAGATGTCATAGCATCCGGCCTGGGATGAAACCGGTATGAGCATTGTGCTTTCCGAAAGCCTTTCCTGTACAGATGAGGAGACCAGTGCCTTTAGGAAGTCCTGCTTCTTGGCTGTCTTTTTTCCGGTAAACATGACAAGTGTCGGTGCCACAAACGAATGCTCTACATTGTCCATTCCAAGGGGAAAACGTATGGGTTTGTAGTTGGCCGCCACACGCATCGGTATTGTCCTGTAATAAGACAGAGGCATTGATGTCGCGTATATCTCGTCCTGGCTCATCAAGAGGAAAAGGTCGTTTGTTGAGTATGCATGCCATTGTCCTGAAAGGCTCTTTGTATCCTGAAGCGTGATGATGTATTCAAGTATGCTCCTGAATGTGATGTCCTCGCCTCCAATCTCCGTCAGCTTTTCATCGATGTATTCACCAAGCTCTTTTCCGCTGGAGATTAAACCGCAGAGTTTCTTATATCCTGCCGCTCCTGCAATTGATTCTGTCATGCATGAGATAAAACCGTAGAAGTGGTCAATGCTGCTTCCCGCTGTGTAAATTGAAAATCCATATTCACCTATGGCTTTCTGTGCCATGGCATCCAGTGAGACCAGGTCCGTAACTTCATCAAATCCACGGTTCAGGGAAGACTTGCTGTAAAATAGAGGAGAGTAGTCGTACAGAAGGGGAAGAAAAACCTGCCTGCTTCCGGACAGGCCTGCTTTTTGAACTGATGCAGGCATTCCTCCGTATATCTTTGCAGGTAACTCGGCTGCGT
>JAGADS010000280.1 GCA_017613485.1 Treponema sp. | reverse complement strand
TCGTCATAGCTTGGAACGCCTGGATATCCTGCTCCACTGACTGCCTGCTCCGTGGTTACGATCATCCTCTTTACAGGATAACCAGCCTGAATCAGTGCATGAAGCGGCATCATATAGGTTTGCAGTGAACAGTTTGGTTTTACGACGATAAAGCCCTTGTCCCAGCCGTGGTGCTCCTGCTGCTTTTTGATGACGTCAAGATGCTTGTAGTTGATTTCTGGAACAAGCATTGGAACATCTGGGGTCCAGCGGTTTGCAGAGGCGTTTGAAACGACAGGGATTCCCTCTGCCGCATAAGCTTCTTCAAGAGCCTTGATCTCATCCTTTCCCATTTCAAGCGCACTAAAGACAAACTTGCATTTTCCCAATGCCAGTGAAGCGTCGTTTGCATCCTGAACGGTGAGGTTTGCAACACCCTCTGGAATGTCTTCTCCAATCAGCCAGCGGTTTGCTACCGCGTCCTTGTAAAGTTTTCCTGCAGAGCGGGGAGAGGCGGCGACATAGCTTACCTCAAACCACGGATGATCCTCCAGAAGCTTGATGTATCTCTGTCCTACCATACCGGTGGCTCCCAGTACTCCGACCTTTATTTTATCGCTCATGTGATACTCCTGTTGCATGGAGCCGGCCTGTTTTTTGGTCAGCTCCAATTTGAATAATTAAAGTCCGCAGCTCTTTATGGCCTGTTCGATGATGACCTTTGCCTCGGACTTTGGTTCAACCAGCGGAAGCCTTACGGATCCGGCCGGAAGTCCCTTTACGTTCATGGCATACTTGATGCATGAAGGGTTTCCATCTACAAATGCCGCACGGAAGAATGGCTGCAGGCGGTAGTGAATCTTGCGTGCCTCTGCAAACTTTCCTTCCAGACAGTCATGTGCCAGCTCTGTCATCAGATCCGGAATCATGTTTGTTACAACGGAAATGATGCCCTGTCCTCCAGCTGCCATAAGTGGAAGTGTAAGACCGTCGTCTCCGCTCATCACAGAAAAATCAGGATGCTTTGAGACAACCTTTTCTATTACTTCCATCATCTGGTTTATGCTTCCGCTTGCTTCCTTTACGCCGATAATGTTCGGAAGATCCGCTATGCGCTCAAGAAGGGAAGTGGATATATTCTTTGCAGTACGTCCCTGGATATTGTAGACCACAATCGGAATACCGACCTTGGAAACAGCCTCGAAATGGCGGTAGATGCCTTCGTCGCTAGGTTTGTTGTAATATGGAGTTACTACAAGTGCAAAGTCTCCGCCCATCTGTTTTGCACGTTCTACATAGCGCACTGCATCACGAGTACAGTTGCTTCCTGCACCGATCATGATTTTAACGTCACGTCCTGTGTGTTTGTTGTAGTCTTTTACTGTCGGGATGACGATGTTCAGAAGTTTTTCCTCTTCGTCTTCTGTGAGAGTTGGTGTTTCGCCACTGGTTCCCAGAGGTAAAAGTCCGTCAATTCCATGCTCCAGCTGAAAGAGAACATTCTTCTTAAAGCCCTCGTAGTCGACCGAGCCGTCTGCGAGCATTGGGGTAATCATTGCTGTGTAAGCACCCTTTAAAATAGGCATATTGTAACTCCTCTGAATCAACGTCCATACGCTGATCCACCGACATTAAATCATATTTGAGCAAAATTTACAAGCATTTTTAAAAATCTAATTCTTTGTTATAGAAGCGTTCTATAGCTGTTCATAATTGAAATTTTCGGCAAAAACCATTATAGTTTATTCATGTCAAACGTATCTAAGCTTTTAACTGGTCTTGAGGATAAATACAAGGTTTGTTCTGTTCTGAGTCCGGTATCGATGATTGGAGAGGTTCTTCTTGAGATTGTCATTCCACTGTTCATGGCAAAAATCATTGATGTCGGTATTGCGGAAAACAGGCTTTCCTATGTGATTTCCGTTGGTCTTATCATGGTGGGGCTTTCCTGCCTTTCACTGTTGTTCGGCGCATTGGGGGCACGCTTTTCTGCTGTTGCCGCCCTTGGATTCTCACGTAATTTAAGGCGGAGGCTTTTCTCAAAGATTCAGGATTTTTCTTTCGGGAACCTGGACCGTTTCTCTACATCCTCGCTTGTAACAAGATTGACTACCGATGTCACAAATGTTCAGAATACCTACCAGATGATTATACGCCTTTGTTTCAGGGCACCGTTCATGATGGTGTCTGGAACTGTGATGGCATGCATCATTAACAGGAACCTTTCTGTGATTTTCTTCATTGCAATTCCGGTACTTGCATTTTTCCTTGCGTTGATCGGAATCAAGGCTTTCCCTCGCTTTTCCAAGATGATGAAGCAGTATGACAACATGAATGCAACTGTTCAGGAAAACCTTACTGCAATCCGTGTCGTAAAGAGCTTTGTGCGTACACCTTTTGAGAACAAGAAATTCTCCGATTCAGCAGATGCAGTGCGTCGTGCCCAGGTGAATGCAGAGAAACTTGTCATCTTTACCAGCCCCATAATGCAGCTTGTCATCTATACATGCATAATCCTGTCACTGTGGTTCGGCGGTCACATGGTTGCGGTTGATAACATGCAGACTGGCGAGCTTATCTCATTCATAACTTACATCGGGCAGATACTCATGTCACTGATGATGCTCTCGATGATTTTCATAATGCTGGTTCTTTCACGTGCAAGCATAGCCCGTATAATTGAGGTTCTTGACGAGGTTCCTGAGATTAAGAATCCTGTCTCTGAAAATGCAACTACGGAAGTTCATGACGGCTCGATTGATTTCAAGGATGTAAGCTTCAGCTATTCAAAGCGCGATGACAACTGTGTGCTTAACGGAATCAACCTTCATATAGAAAGCGGTCAGATGGTGGGAATCATCGGTGGAACAGGCTCATCAAAAACTACACTGGTCTCTCTTGTGCCGCGCCTTTATGATGTGCTTCACGGTTCTGTCAGTGTCGGTGGAACGGATGTAAGGGAATATGATCTTACGGCATTGCGTGACAGTGTTGCCATGGTTCTGCAGAAGAATGTCCTGTTTTCTGGAACTATCCGCGACAACCTTAAATGGGGAAACGAGGATGCGACAGATGAGGAGATTAAAGAGGCGTGTATTGCCGCCGATGCACATGAGTTCATATCTTCATTCCCCAACGGCTATGACACAGATCTTGGTCAGGGTGGAGTAAATATCTCTGGCGGACAGAAACAGAGGCTCTGTATTGCAAGGGCATTGCTTAAAAAACCGAAGATCCTTATCCTTGACGACAGTACATCAGCAGTGGATACCGCTACCGATGCACGCATAAGAAAAGCACTGAGGACACAGCTCCCTGAAACGACAAAAATCATCATTGCACAGAGAATCAACTCTGTCCAGGATGCAGACAAGATATATGTCCTTGACAACGGAATGATAGATGGATGCGGCACTCACGAGGAGCTGCTTGATAACAATAAGATTTACCGTGAAGTTTATGACTCACAGCAGTCTCAGAATTAGAAAGAGGAAATTATGCCAAGACCAGTAAGAGGAATGGCCAAACCCGTCAATGCAAAGAAAACCATTGGCCGTCTTATTCAATATATCGGAAAATACAAGGTGCTTCTTGTTTTTGTTCTGCTTGC
>JAGADS010000029.1 GCA_017613485.1 Treponema sp. | reverse complement strand
CCTCGTGGGGGGGGGGGATACAAGTGTGTAGGAGTTTTTCGTACTATTCATAAAACAAACCTCCTCTTTATAATGCGTAATTACTACATAAATTATAATTCATTATCGGTGATTTAACAAGCATACACGCGGATTTTATACGGAACCAACCCCTGCTATTTCGCCCAGAAAACCTCATCATTCGTAACTTTCCGGTTATTGGAAAATGAGCTTGAGACGTCATAATCCGGCGGAACAAGGCAAATGTATTCTGAAGCAAAGACAGAGGTACCGTCAGGGTTTCGTGCATACTCCAAATCAAAAGCATAAATCTTGTAAAGAGTAAACCAGTAAAGGTTTTTTGCCCAGTAAGCCTGCATGTATGATTGTCCAGGCCATGAATTCTCAAAACCTGGAAGAGCATTTACCGTATAATACTTGTCCTGCTGTATAAAGCGGCGCATTTCCTGAAGAGACAGCGGGGTACCATGTTCGTCAGTTGTATATTCGCGCATGTCAGAGTCTATCATGGCCCATTTGTTCAGTTCCGGCAACCAGACTACATTTACCACGTGACAGTCGCCGTCATTCTGATCATAGGGATGACAAGTTACAAAACTGTTTTTTATTCCGATCGAAAGCAGGAGCTCACTCAAAAGAATGCTGTGATACCGGCAGTTAAAGCCTTTTGGGTTATTGCGTGAGTATTCCCAAAGTGTGATTGCGTTTCGTTTTCCCAGTTGAATTTTCTGATTATCATGCGGAATATTTTTTGCCACAAAAACAGCAAGCTCCACAGTTTTTTCCCATGTTGTTTTTTCTGATATCATAAGGGCATCTAAATCAAGATTTGTATTGTCCTTAAAATAACTGCGGATTTCTTGTGCACGCTCTCCATCTATTAAATTCTGTTTTTGAATAGAAACAGCCTCTGTTGAATATTGGGCACAGTTTTTCAGCAGCTGGATATTTTTTTCATAATCTTTTTCCACATAGTCACCACTTACACAAGAAGAAAACACAAGCAAAAAAGCCAACACAAACAAAGAATAGGCATAAATCTTTTTCATAAAGCGAGTATACCGCTAAGCCTTGGAAAGGTCTACTATACTTGGAAAATCAGTTGATATTTTTTCTAATCTGAATTATAATAAAATTCCGTATGAAAACGGGATTCGATAACGACAAATACCTTAAAATTCAATCTGAACACATCAAGGAGCGTATCGCTAAATTCGGTGATAAGCTGTATCTGGAATTCGGCGGCAAGCTGTTTGACGACTATCATGCCTCGCGTGTGTTGCCGGGGTTTCAGCCTGACTCAAAGCTCAAGATGCTCATGCAGCTGGCAGACTATGCGGAGATAATCATTGTCATCTCTGCCGTTGACATCGAGAAAAACAAAATACGCGGAGACCTGGGCATCACCTACGACAAGGACGTGCTTCGCCTGAGGGACGAGTTTCAGAGCCGTGGCCTCATGGTGGGAAGCGTAGTCATCACGCATTACAAGGGTCAGGAAGCGGCAAAGGCATTCCGTTCAAGACTCAAGAAGATGAACGTCAAGACCTACTACCATTACACAATAGAAGGATATCCTTCAAATGTGGCACTGATTGACAGTGATGATGGCTTTGGTAAAAACGACTATATCGAGACAACTCGTCCGCTTGTAGTTGTAACAGCCCCAGGCCCTGGAAGCGGAAAAATGGCAACATGCCTGAGTCAGCTCTACCATGAGAACAAAAGGGGCATAAAGGCAGGATATGCAAAATACGAGACATTCCCCATCTGGAACCTTCCGTTAAAGCATCCTGTAAACCTTGCATACGAGGCAGCCACCGCAGACCTGAACGACGTGAACATGATTGACCCGTTCCATCTTGATGCCTATGGAGAGACGACCGTAAACTACAACCGTGACATAGAAATCTTCCCTGTTCTAAATGCAATCTTCGAGGGAATCTACGGCGAGAATCCCTACAAGTCTCCCACAGACATGGGCGTTAACATGGCAGGTTACTGTATTGTTGATGATGAGGCATGCTGCAATGCATCCAAGCAGGAAATAATCAGGCGCTATTACAACACGCTCAATTCACTTGCTGAGGGAAAAGCAGACGAAAGCGAAGTCAATAAAATCGAGCTATTGATGAAGCAGGCAAAGATTTCAACCGAGGACAGAAAGGTAACTGTTGCCGCAAAGGAACGCGGTGCAAAATCAGGCCTCCCCTGCTCTGCAATGGAACTGAACGACGGAACAATCGTAACATCAGAAACATCAGACCTGCTGGGAACAAGTGCCGCCCTCATAATACATGCAATAAAGCATCTTGCCGGAATCGACCACAGCGTAAAGCTCATTCCTTCCCGCATGATAGAACCGATACAGAACATGAAGGTGTCCTATCTCCGTGGAAAAAACCCGCGCCTCCACACCGACGAGGTCCTTGTTGCCCTTGCCATGCTTTCGTTAAGCGACGAGAACTGCAAGAAGGCACTGGAGCATCTTCCAGATCTGGCAGGATGTCAGGTTCATACAACCGTAATGCTGAGTGAGGTTGACCGGAAGATTTTCAAGAAACTTGGAGTAGACGTGACATGTGAGCCGGTAAGCAAGAGAAACAAACCTCTTATCGGATGACATTCACCAGAGGGAAACCAGAGGCTTATAGGGAACAGAACGATCAGACTGATACTTAAAGAAAGTACAGAACGGAATCTTTCTTCCCTTGGCAATAAACAGCCTTGCAAAACTCGGTGGCTGTCCCATTCTTGCAAGAGAGCAGCTTCCGGGATTTACGGCGTACACATCATCGATGTAACATGCATCCGCCACATGGGTATGCCCGTAGAATGCAGCTTTGGCACCGTTTTCTGATGCAGCCTGACACAATGCGGCCGGACCTCCGTACACACCGTAATGATGTCCGTGTGAAATAAATACATTCATGCCGGATACATTGATGCACACAGACGCAGGCACTTTAATCTCCACATAATATGGAGCTGACTCATCTTTTTTCCTGAGCGGATTAACTGCGACAAAACTGTCAAAATCATTGTTTCCCATCACAAACGCTATGACAGGAGGCACACAGTTGGCAAAGGTTTCATCTTCAACTGCATTTCCGATTACCGCACAAAGATCCTTGATTCCATCGCCGCAGAAAAACAGGGCATCCGAATCAGAGCCCCACTGCTCTATAATCGACTTGAACCGGGGAGTGTTGCCGTGAGAGTCTGCTATGACAAGCACATTCGCCTCATCTTTTTGTGCAAGGGACAGGACAGCTTCCTCTGAACCTAAAATACCGCACTGATGCTGCTCAAAAGTATTGCGCATCCCCACTATTTTTTCTCCAGCACATAATGATTCATTGACTGAATACCTGTATCGTGGTCTACATAACGCTTTATGACTGCTTCTCCTGCAATATTCTGAATATGCTCACGAAGCTTGTCATTCATGGGAAGAGGTCCGTTAAGCAATGCCATGTACTTTACTGCCCTTAATGCAATGTCCTCTGCATCTTTGTCGATTTTGTTCTCTACCTCGGTGGAATCAGCCTGTTCCTGTGCATTTCTCTCATACTCAAGGACAAAGTCGCACGTACATTCCTGCCCTAGAGCATCATCCTGCGGGAAAAAAGAGAATATCGGGATATCCCTTTCGCCGTCTTCATTTTGAAATTTTAAAAGCTGAAGATGAGTTCCTTCTGGAGCACCAAGCAGAATAAGTCCGCGTATATTCACATCGCTTAAATAAGAATAAAGATTTCCGATTTTATTTTTCAAGTCATCAGGAAAACGGACAGGATACAAAAGCCCTCCGTTCTCATCAAGTCCATATACAGAAGAAAGATGATTTAAAACATCTGTATAAGATTCATCGCTGTTAAAGCCGTAACCAAAAAGAACACAGATTACACCGTCCTCGTTAGTCCAGTTGATCACTTCCTCCCCGTCAGAATTATTGCTTGCAGACTGACTAGAGCCAGAAGACACAGTATTTGTTTTCTTTTCTTTTTTCTTTGAACATCCCAAAACAGACAGAATCATAAGTGCCGCAAGAGCAGCCATAAGTATTTTTTTCATTTTCCCACCACCATGTTTTTTTATTAGAACTCCGACAGAGAGTTTGCAATGCTGTATGCCCTGTCTCCAAATTTTTCTATCTTACGAACGATGTCGATATAAAGAAGCTCCGTCTTTACATTGGCACCAGCCTCAAGACGCTTTCGTGCAACACGCTTAAGGTTATGCCGGAACACATCAATCTGTGCCTCAATTTCCTTTGCAATCAAAAGCTTGTCCTTGTCCAGATGCTGATTTATGTTCGTGCTTACAAAATACATGCTCTGTCGTGCAAGATCAAGATATGGCTCAAGACGATCCATGTCTTCCTGTGCAAATTCCATCTTGTTCTCAATTGATTTTTTAAGAAGCATTGCCACGTTGTAGCAGTCGTCAGTCATTTCCTCAAGCTCATCGACAATCTGCTGCATGATGCTAAGGCTTCCCAACTGCTGTGTACTCAATGGCAGGTGTGAGCAGCTGATCAGATATTTTGTAATCTGCTCCTTCATCTGATCCGCGTAATCTTCCTGACGTGTAAGCTCCTCCATGTTGTTCTCTATAAAACTGTCATCGCGGTTCTTAAATCCTTCAGAAACACCCTCAAACATTTTTGTAACAAGGACGGTCATATCCTGGATTTCTTTTTCAACACGGACAATGTATGATGTTGCATTCTCGCGTCCACCGGTCTCATTGAATTCAAATACATACTCAGTGGGCATCTCATCTGGTTTCTCGTGAATCAGTTTCTCGGTAAGCCATGC
This sequence comes from Treponema sp., assembly GCA_017613485.1. Next base: position 1,118 of record JAGADS010000029.1, on the reverse strand, counting down.
AATCTGTCCGGTAAACGGAAGACACAGGAAGGCCGCTATGGTTTTGAGCACAGTATGGAGTGCCGCAATATGATACGTGATGTTAGCCTCTGGAGTTCCCGGTACAATCAAATCGATAAGATTCAGGAATGGATTGAAGAACACACATACTAGAAGAACCACAGCCACGTTGAACATGACATGAACAAGAGCCGTCCGCTTTGCATTTGCAGAAGACCTTAGAGAAGCAAGAACAGCGTCAATCGTAGAGCCGATGTTGCTGCCTATGACAAGGGCTGCGGCAAATTCCCAGGGAATCAGCTTGTTGTATGCCATCGTGATGACAATTGCACTTTCCGCTGAGGATGAGTGAATCAATGCGGTAATCAGCATACCGACGATAATGCCGATTAAAATGCTCCATGCCCCAAAGTCAGCAAAATGCCTCAGGAAATTGAGCGTGCCGTTGTCTGGATCAATTGTATCGGAAAGCCAGCTCAGGCCTATAAAGAGCATTCCGAAACCCATTATGGCCTCGCCCAAAGCCTGTTTTCTCCATTTCTTGAATAAAGTGATTATATATCCGAAACCGAAGATGGGAATTGCAAAAGTAGAAATCTTAAAGTTGAATCCGAAGAAGACGACAAGCCATGCAGTGATTGTTGTACCGACATTTGCACCCAGAGTTACGCCGACAGACTGCTTTACAGTCATAAGGCCTGCGTTAACAAAGCTTACTTCCATGGCTGTTGTGGCACCGGAAGACTGAATTATGAACGTGAGCACCAGACCAGTTATAAAGGCCAGCATACGGTTACCGGTCATAAAACCAAGGGCAGCCTGTAACCTTGAACCGGCACTCTTCTGAATACCGTCACTTAGCATTTTCATGCCAAAGAGCAAAAAGGCAAGACTTCCCACCAGCTGAAGGACTGTTGCAATAATGTTCATATCAACTGAATTATACAAAATCTATGCAATTTTTTCAATATGACGAAACAGGGCTTCCGCATTATAGGCTTTTTAAAACCTTTTCGAGGCAAATTTGATTTTTATTGCATAAAAACTGCCTGTTCGAAATGGTTAAATTCTTTTTGCTTGAATATTCTGAGAAATCGATTTGTTTTAAAGCATTTAAT
>JAGADS010000279.1 GCA_017613485.1 Treponema sp. | reverse complement strand
TTAATGCCAGACGCTTAAAGAACCATTCACGGCCTGTGACATTCAGGGTCAAAGACTCACCCGGCTTTTCATATTCAGACTCAAAGCTCCTTCTGCTTGAAAAATCAAACAGACATGTAAGCTCATCCTTTTCTCCAAAGTCAAAACGCATAAGAGGACTGATTGAAATCTCAACAAAGTCACCGTCATAGTTATCAGCAAAGCTTCCGTACACTCCACCATCATAATAACCGCTTGTCTTGAACATCAAACCGGCAAGACTCAACGGAAGAGGCATCTGATATCCCAGAACTCCCTGGAACTCGTATGAAAGTCCGCGTGCTTTTCCCTTGCTGGCCTGCCATTCATAGACAGTGTAATCGTCCAGCCCCGCAATACCGGAATAAGTTGCAGTATAGGATGCAAGGAGAACAACATGTGTCCAGTCACCCTTGATGATTGCACCTGTATCAAACTGGAATGTAGCACCCACCCAGAAATCGTAATACGGATGACTGAATGTTGAAAGCTTGTCATAGTCATAAGTGACTGTATTCAACTCGCAAAGTCCCTCGATGCTTCCGATATTCCATCCCCATCCGATAGATGTACCGGCAGAGAAAATCAAGAAAGGCACAGGCGTAAAATCAATGCTGAGCTTTGACCTTATCGAGACAGGACTTAATTCAAGACCACCTGCAAAAACAACATTTGCATCTTTAACAAGCCAGTTTTCTCCCAGAGGAGTACCAAGCTTATAGGAAGCCTTAAGTGTTGTACGGGCCTCTACCCCACTGTATATTCCTGTAATCGGAGCAAAGTGTGTTCCACCAGGTATGGCATCTGACTTCGGATAATATGCAAAATCAGTTGTGAGTTTCAATGCAAAAGGTGATTCCTCCTCCGAATCGTCCTCTGCAAAAAGCGGTGTGCCTAAAATCATCAGGGCAGAAACCAATGCCATCAGAATAATTCTATTTCTCTTCATATAAAATCTCCTTTCTGTTCTAATAATATCAAATTCCTAAAAGATTGCAATACTTATTCTATGGAAACGTCGTAAAGTTCCTCTGCAATAAACTGAATCTCTGTGGGGTTGAATTCATCCTCATCAGAATAAAAATAATAAGTTGAATCCCTGCACGAAAGGACTATGGCTTTTCCATGCCCCCTGTAATTATATTCAGTTTGAACAGATTCGCGGATCTTGTGCGGAAACACTATTTTAACCGAGCCGTCTTTTTCAAGCTGCCAGTCCCTTGGCGTATAGTTATATTTTTGAATCAGATTAAAACTCAAGGTAAACGCTTTCTCGTCCAGACAAAGAACACCATCTCCAAGCTTTATAAATCCATATTCATTTGGAAGGGCTTCTATGCGGACCTTGTATTTCCTGTTGATGTTTTTATTCCTTACATCCCGAACGGCCGTCTCTTTCTCGCTGTCGTACCATTCCACAGGTGAAATAATCTTATTGTCCTTATCAATCAGTTTTCCATGTGAAGTAAGTGTAAACTCCGCACCACATGCCTTGCAGACAAGCTTGTCACCGGAGTCGGTCATTTTATATTTTGTGCCGCATTCCCTGCAGACATACAGTGGAAGATGAAGTCCATGCGCAAGATTTTTTCCTTTATATTCAAGATTCATTTTTTCCTGCCATGCATACTCATCATACGAAAGCATTTTTTGTATTGTATCCTGAATTGTTTTCTCTTCAAGCTGAACGAGCTCTTCTGCGGTATAAGCAAGCTTTAGTGTTGCCTCAAGTTTTCCCTTGCGTGTGTGCTCCTCGTCCCAGAATGGATTTTTAAGGTAGCTTCCGTGAATCAAAAGCATTACAAGCGGTGTGTTGAATTTTTTAGCATAGTATTTTGCAAGCTTTCCCATGTTGGAAGGTATTCTGGAGGTAGTTCCTATATTTGAATGCCTTGACTCCGGAAAAATAACGACTGACTTCTTTTGCGAGAAAGCGTATGATATGTTTTTAATGACACTGTAATCAGATACAAAACGACGCTTACCTATGCAGCCCAATGCCCTGTAGAGAGCCTTGCCAAAGCCTGCGAAGCCTTCCATATCAGAGACATAGAATGCCCTGCGTGGAAAAAGTGCCAGAGGTGCTATGTAATAATCAGAGAAGCCCTGATGCATGGAAATGACAAGATACGGCGGCTTGATGTTCTTAAGGCCTTTCCTCTTGATTTTGAGCCTTGATTTTGACAAAGTCGTCATCAATAAGGAGCCTCCCCACATCAACGGCAAAAGAAAGAACGGTGTTTTCTGCGGTAATTGCGCCATGTCAAAAGGCGTCATGTCATTTTTCTTGTTATCCAGCATATAATAAAAAAACGGCCGGCTACCTCCACTTATTTAACGTTATACCGGCCGCTGTAAAACAAAGCCTTAACGGCTCATTGTATAAATCGCAAGCATGTCTTCTTCTTTGAGGAATCTTGCAGATCCCTTACCGCCGTTTACTCCTACAGCACATTTGTGAGCCATGAGCCTGAGGTCTTCTTCAGTTGCATTTACTCCAAGTTCACGGAGGTTTGTAGGCATCTTGATTTCACGGTAGAAGTCTTCCATCGCTTCTATTCCCCTGAGTGCAATCTCTTCGTCCGTACCAACAGGAGCAACACCCATGACGTTGAGTGCATACCGCTTGAATCTTGGAAGACAGTTCTTGTAAACATAACGTGCCCAGCTTCCCCAGATTGCCGCAAGACCTGCACCGTGGGCAACATCGTAAAGTCCGCCCAGCTCATGCTCCAGCTTATGTGTCATCCAGTCACCGCCGTCATTTCCACAGCCAGTCAGTCCGTTGTGCGAAAGGCTTCCCGCCCACATAACCTCAGCACGAGCATCATAATTGTTTGGATCCTTTACAAGAACCTTTGCCTGTTCCTTTACCGTACGCAGGAGTGCTTCTGCCATGGAATCAGTAAGTTCCATGTTTCCGCC
>JAGADS010000278.1 GCA_017613485.1 Treponema sp. | reverse complement strand
GCTGAAGCTTGCTCTTAGAGTTTTCACTTGCTCGCGAGGGCTCGCATTTTTTGCTGTCGCAAAAAACCGTAAAAACTCTCATTATTGTTATATATTTCTAATTCCTGTCCATTATCACACTATCGGCTTTCTGGCCTGAAAGAAATCTGAAAAAAGCTTTCTCCTCGTCACTCTCCATGTTAGCATATTCTGACGCGTTGAAAAAGACCTTTACATTGATTCATAATGCATAATTAAGAATTATGAATTACGAATTATGCATTGGATATAGGCTCACTCTCCATAATCTTGCAGAAAAGGAAATTGTTTGCGAATGTAAGTTCTTCCCACGAAGGTGACTTTTTGTTTGTGGACATTTTTCACTCCTTAGAAACCTTAAAATAATCCTAAATTTGCAAAAATGTGATTTTTTTCTTTCTTTTTCTGTAGAATGTGGTATAATTGAATCTATGGAAAGGAAGACTGGCGTTGTGGTGCCTCTGGGTGCATTGTATACAAAAGAATGCCCTGGCATCGGTGATTTTTATGCACTCAGGGATTTTGCTGATTTTTGTAAGGAAAGCAATCTTGGTGTACTTCAGCTTTTACCTGTAAATGACACGGCTTCCCAATCCTCCCCTTATTCTGCCCTGTCGTCATGTGCACTGCATCCGGTCTATATCCGCATAAGCTCAATTACAGGTTTTGACGATGCCTTAAAAAACAACCGTGCATTTTCCGGTGCATACAAGGCATATCTGAAAAACGTAAAATACAGTCCGCGATTTGACTATGAGAAAGTGTGTGCAGAAAAAATACGGCTCCTGCATCTTCTTTATGATTATCTTGAGAAAAAAATGACTACAAAGAGATCTCCGCTGTCATCGTCTGCACCTGGCGGAAGAGTTGTAAGCGCTGATTCTCCTGCCGCAATTGCACATGAGTTCAACGTGGAGATAGATGAATTTGTCTCAAGAAATCACTGGGTTATTCCCTATGCTGTGTTCAAGAATCTAAAGGACGTTTATTCTCAGGCCCACTGGAAAGAATGGGACGAGGACAAGTCCAGGATGAACCGCCATTTTATCGAGCTAAGATGGAACAATCGCGCTTTGCGTTCAAGTCATAATTTTTATGTGTGGTGCCAGATGATTGCCTCAAAACAGTTCCTTGAAGCCGCATCTTATGTAAAGGAAAAGGGTATTATCCTAAAAGGTGACATTCCCATCCTGATGAACGAGGACAGCGTTGACTGCTGGGCATGGCCTGAATTCTTCAACAGTGAATTCATAGCGGGTTCTCCTCCCGATGGTGACAATCCGACAGGACAGAGGTGGGGGCTTCCGATTTACGACTGGGACAGAATATCCTCAGATTCATTTTCATGGTGGAAGGAGCGCATTTCCTCCGCTGCAAGATTTTACGATGCATACAGGCTTGATCATGTACTGGGATTTTTCAGGATATGGGCGGTCAACAAAAAAGAGACGACAGCATATTTAGGCTGTCCTAATCCATGCTGCACAATCAAGAGAAAAAATCTTGAGGAAGCAGGCTTTGATGATGCAAGGATAAAATGGCTTTCATGTCCCCACATTCCCACGCAGACAATCGGTGACATCACAGGCTCTTGGGATTATGCACGCGAGCTGCTTGAAAAAACATGTGACCGCATAGGAGACGAGGAGCTTTGGACGTTCAAGGAAGAGATAAAGTTTGACAGCGATATTTATTCAACTGTCTTTACAGAGGATGCCGGGCTGAATAAAAAGATTCAGGATGCACTTGCAAAAAAATGGCTGGACCGTTGCCTGATTGAGATAAAGAAAAATTCTTTTGTTCCGGTGTGGTCATATTCGGATTCAACTGCGTGGAAGAGCCTTTCTGATGAAGAAAAAAAATCAATGCAGGAACTTTTTGCAAAGCTTGAGGAAAAGGAAAACGAATTGTGGAAGAATCATGCGCATGGAGTTTTAGGTCCCCTGGTTTCATCCACCGCAATGCAGCCCTGTGCCGAAGACCTTGGCATACATCTTCCAATCATGAGCGAGGTTTTGCAGGCATTGAACATCGCAAGCCTTCGTGTAATAAGGTGGACACGCGACTGGCAGAATGAACCGTGGCCATACGAGGATTTTTCTGCATATCCTGAACTGTCTGTTGCAACTGTGTCCGTGCATGACAGCTCAACAATAAGGCAGTGGTGGCAGGACGAGAAGGATTCCGTGCGTGAGTTCATAAAGATGGCAGGCGTAAAGGATACAGCTGAGGAAATAAAAGATGACATACCGTTTGCACCAAAAGTCTGCGAGTATGTCCTGAAGTCTGGAGCAAGGGCAAAGAGCGCATGGTATGTTAACCCGATTCAGGATTATCTTTATCTTGATGAAAAATATTATGCAGATGATCCGTCTCAGGAAAGGATAAACATTCCGGGCACAGTAAACAACTGGAACTGGACTTACAGGATGCCGGTTAAAATTGAGGACTTAATTCAAAACAAAGATTTGATAAACAAAATAAAGGAGATTGCAGAGCTTCATGCTGCGGTCAACTAGCGGAGGAAAGGATGATTTTTTCTTACAATGAATTTCACATCAGTCGTGCAATAAGGGATTTATGCAAGTTCGACGAGACATTGTACAGTTCAAGCGGCAACGTGATTTTTGCAGATTTAAAGGCAGTAAGGACATTTCAGGTAAAGCTGAACAAAGTGTTCAAGGATCGCGGCCAGGATGAAAAACAGGTCTCGGCAGGCTCTCTTAATGCAATGGGCTTGATTGACGAGATTTTCCATTATGTGTGCATGCTCTTCCGCAGAGACAAGGCACCTCTTGCTTTTACAAATCTTCTTGCTGATCTTGATACTTATTTCGGAAGCGATAAGATTGACTCTCTTCTCCTTCAGTTCATGGAGGAATTCCCGCCGGTACTTGTCTATCAGAAAAAACTCACTGCTCAGGATTATCTCATTCAGTCAGCGATTGATCCGGGAACAGGAAAACAGAGGAGCAACAGGGAACAGGTTCTTGAGGAAATGATAATGCTTCATCTTGCAAACGAGAATCCTGCATTCCATCCGTTCCAGATTTTATTTGACGACACAAAGCTAAGTACAAATCCGACATACATCAAGACATGGAATCAGATAAAGGCTTTCTTTATGACACAGCCTGTATTCGGACCAAAGGGAAACAACCTCATAGACATGCTCAAGGAACCTGTCATTGCATCCCCCACATCGCTCAAAGGTCAGCTTGATTACATACGCACATACTGGGCAGATCTTTTGGGAGAATGGCTCAAGCGTCTGCTGGAAGGAATCGACACAATCACGGAGGAAGAAAAGGCATCATGGGCTCCGATTAACGGTGGCGAGGTTTCCATGGATGCATACTCATACGAGAACCTGATGCAGGAGTATGAACGGTTCAGCCCGGACAGGGAATGGATGCCCAAGGTTGTCCTTATGGCAAAGACTGTGCTTGTCTGGCTTTTCCAGTTGAGCAAGCAGTATGGCAGGGAAATCACAAGACTTGACCAGATTCCTGATGAAGAGCTTAACCGTCTTCGTGATGAAGGCTTTACGGGGCTGTGGCTTATCGGTCTGTGGGAGCGAAGTTATGCCTCCAAACGAATCAAGCAGATAAACGGAAACCCTGAGGCAGCGGCTTCGGCATATTCACTTTTAGATTATGAGATTGCAGGAAACCTTGGTGGATGGGAGGCACTGGACAATTTGCGAAGGCGTTGCTGGGTACGCGGAATAAGGCTTGCATCCGACATGGTACCGAATCACACTGGCATGGACGGAAAATGGGTAATTGAGCATCCCGATTTATTCATCACAAGCAAGGACTGTCCTTTCCCCCAGTATTCATTCAACGGAGAGAACTTGAGCCAGGACGGAAGGGTCTCGCTTTATCTTGAGGACCACTATTACTCAAAGAGCGACTGTGCGGTTTGCTTTAAGCGCGTTGACAACCAGACAGGAGACGTGACATACATCTACCACGGAAACGACGGAACAGGTATGCCTTGGAATGACACAGCCCAGATAGATTTCCTGAATCCCGCCGCACGAGAGGCAGTAATTCAGCAGATCATGAAGGTTGCCGCCAACTTCCCGATAATACGTTTTGACGCCGCCATGGTTCTTGCAAAAAAACATATACGCCGCCTGTGGTATCCAGAGCCGGGTCATGGAGGAGACATCGCCACACGAAGCCAGCATGCACTTACCACCGAGCAGTTTGAGGCCGCACTTCCAAATGAATTCTGGAGGGAGGTTGTTGACCGCTGTGCACAGGAAATGCCTGACACACTTTTGCTTGCCGAGGCATTCTGGATGATGGAGGGATATTTTACACGCACGCTTGGAATGCACCGTGTATACAACTCCGCATTCATGAACATGCTCAAGAAAGAGGAGAACCAGAAATACCGTGACACAGTAAAGAATACAATCAAGTTTGATCCTCAGGTCCTGAAAAGATTCGTAAACTTCATGAACAACCCGGATGAGGAAACCGCTGTTGCACAGTTTGGAAAAGGTGACAAGTATTTCGGTGTGTGTACGCTGATGATAACGATGCCTGGACTTCCGATGTTCGGTCACGGTCAGATCGAAGGCTATGAGGAAAAATACGGAATGGAATACACAAAGGCATATCGTGACGAAAAGCCTGATCAGGGACTTGTGGACAGACACTGGCATGATATTTTCCCATTACTGCATAAGCGTTACCTTTTCTCTGGCGTAGAGAACTTCCTCTTCTATGACGTGTGGAACAACGGTCAGGTGAACGAGAATATTTTTGCATACTCAAACGGAGCCGGTGCAGAAAGGACAATCGTGTTCTACAACAACAAGTATGAGAGGGCTGCCGGATGGATAAAGCAGTCATGCGAATATGCGGTTAAGACTGGAAGCGGAGAGAATGACATTCAGATGTATACGCGCTCTCTTGCCGAGGGAGTGGGTCTTACCTCCGGCGCAGATCATTTTATGATTTTCCGTGAGCATAAAAGCGGCCTCTGGTTTGTACGAAAGAGTGATGACATAATCAACCAGGGAATGTTTGTTGCACTGAATGGATTTGAATATCAGGTGTATCTGGACGTTCAAGAGGTGACGGATACGGTTGAAGGAAAATATTCAAAACTCTGTGAGCTTCTGGCAGGTTCCGGTGTCCCCGATCTTGAGATTGCATGGGAGGAATACCGCTACAAGGATCTTTATGCCGCCCTTGCAAAGTTTGCAACCCCTGAGTTACTTGAATCACTGCACAATCTGTTTACTCCGGTTGCCATACTCAAGGCAAACAAAAAGACTCTTCCTGATCTTAAGACCCTGTTCGATTCTGCCAGGGAAGCCGCTCTTGCATATTACGAAAAGGAAAGCGAATTTGCATTTGAGGCAGAACAGACTCGCGAGAAAGAACGTCTTGCCGCATTGAATGGAAAGAAAACAAAGAAACAGGCAGCCGGTACGCAGAAAGAAAAACGCGTAAGCAAAAAGGCAACAGAATCAACACCAGAAGACCGCTTCAAGTCATTCTGCCGCCAGATTGAATATCTTGCCACAACTATGACAGATGCCCAGGGAGTAAAAAGCACAAAAGACGGAACAAGTGTCGTCCGCAATAAAATCTCCGACACAGCATTCAAGACATCGCAGGAGAATCTTCTTTACAGCGGCCTGATGAATTACGACTGTGCCCCGGAAATCCTGAGTGCATTTGCAATGGTATCAAGTGCAGGACGCAAAAACTGCCTTACATGGTCTTACGACAGGAAACTCACCGAGCTTCTTGGAAAAGCAGATATCAAGGCACCTGGCATGAAGGAGACATTCAGAAGCCTCTTCTTTATGATGCGTGTACGTGACTTTAACTTTGGTGCATCCAGTTTTGCCAAATCAACATACGAGGCGGCAAAGCTTCTTGTTGACGGACCGAATTCCCCTCTCATTGTTGGAACAAACGAATTCAATGGAATCAAATGGTTCAACAAGGAAAAGATGGAAAGCGCAATGTGGTTCTGTCTTGCCGCGGTTACAATGTTCAGCCCCAGAATCCTCCGTGAACAGATTTACAGGCTTTACAGGACACTTATTGCCGCAAAAGAAAGCTCAGAGTATCAGGTAGAGAAATTCCTTGAGGCACTTAATCCTAATCCAAAAACTTCGTCGCACAAAAAAACCGGCACCAAGAAATCAGGAGAAGTAAAAGAGGCAAAAAAGGTAAAGGAACCCAAGGAAACAAAAGAGAAGTTAACCTCAGGAGGAAAGACTAAAAAATCCGCCTCAGGTTCAAAGAGTTCAAAACAGAAATAAGCTGATCCACATCGTCCGGTTTAATCGCCGGGCGGTCAATGGAGAACTTTTCGAAAGCAGCCTTAATCTCCGGAGTTGAAGCAGGCTCTGTTCCTAGATTGTGACGTATAAACTGACTGTCCAGCTCTGGAGAATTGCGTGCCACAAGAACAACAGCGCTGTCCTCATCCTCAAGAATATCAGCTCTTGCCTTTGCCGCCGCATAAGCCGCACTTGTCTCACTGTCTGCATAGATTTTATATTTCATGAAAAGTTCTTTGCAGGCATTTCCCTTTGCTTCTTCACTTACAACAGCCGGATAAACAAAGCTCCTCATCATCAGTGCGTTTTCCTTGAACAGATGCTCAAGACGCTCAAGATTTGAGGGATCTGCCGGGTCTGCCGCATGTCTTTTTTCCAGCGGAATCATGCTGTCCAGAATCTGAACATCACCGCGAGGATCAAGTGTAAGATTCTCTGTGGTGGGTAGAATAAAGCCGTTGACCGGAAGAGAAAGCTGCCATCCGTAAAGGCCTGAGATAAGGTTCCCATAGTTTCCTGCGCTCAATGCATAGAATATGCTTCCAGAGATATATTTCTTAATCCGCGTAAAGGCATAAGTGTAGAAGAAAGCCTGGGGTAAAAGACGACCGATGTTTGCCGTGTTTCCAAGTGTCAGGTGATATTTCTTTACGAGTTCATTTTTTGAGAATATCTCACGCACAAGGTTACGGCAGTCTGCAAAAGTTCCTTCAACTTCGATGGGGTAAATGTTACCACCGTTCCACACAAGGTCGCTATCCTTTATTCCACGCACAGTTCCCTTTGGATAGAGCAGAACTGATTTTACAAGCTTTTTACCGCGAAGTGCCGTTGCCATGCATGAGCCGAGTTCTCCTGTGGTCGCATCAAGCAGGATTGATTTCTGCCCTGTATACTGAAGGATAGTTTCCAGAGTACAGCCAAGATATGCAGTTCCAAAATCCTTGAATGTACCTGTGGGGCCGTGATAAAGCTCAAGTATGAAAAGATTGTCATCAAGCTGTCTTACCTTGGGCTCAAAAACAAAAGCCTGGGTTGCAATTCTTTCGCAAATCAACGGAGAGAATTCTTTATTGATGATTCCAGATGTAAGCGTACCTGCCAGGTTTGCAAAAGAAGTTGTTTCGTTGGCATACAAAATCCAGTTGCGAAGGTTTTCAATATCGGTAGGAACATAAAGGCCACCGTCCTCCGGCATACAGTTCAGAATTGCCTCTTGAAAACTTACGTCTCTGTTCCCATCTCTAGTACTGACAAAACGCATGATATTCTCCCTAAAATCCCTTTTTTAAATATTCACGGATTATTTGTCCTTTTTGTTGTAGATTGCCACTGTCAGCGGTATGCTCAATAAACAAAGAAGAAGTGAAGCACCGATTGTTATGTAAAAGTATATGCTCCTTGGATTCAAGACATCAGCTCTTGCCAAACCGTTCCATACACCGACGGCAACACCGACAATCACAAGGCTCATAATCATGCACACAGTACGTCCAACCTGAGTGGAAACCGCAAAGTTAATCGGCATGGTAACTGCAAGATATAAAAACAGCAGGACAATCTGCATGAGCACAGTATTAACAAGTCCATTTGCAAACACATCGATATTCATGACAAAGTAACCGACCAGCATTCCAATGGCTGTAAAAACAAGTGCAACTCCGAGTCCAATCAGCACAAGCACGTATTTTTCCAAAACCACAGAGGCATTGCTTATAGGCATCATGCTTGCAAGACGATTGAATCTAGTAAGTTCATCTTGGTTTATCACCAGAATCGGCAGCATGAGAACATAAAGCATTCCGATATACATGGAGCCAGTCCAGGCCGAAATAATCGAGAACACAGCAATAAAGCATAGGAAAAAAAGAACCGTCTTTATATCTTTAATCAGCAGCGCTTTCATTTTTCTTAGCCTCCTTTGCACACCAGATGATGTAGTCTTCAAGATTATCCATTCCCTTTTCCTGAACTTTTCCCATTACAGCGTTTTTTTCCTCAAAAAACAGGATCTTTCCATGATGAATGTAGGCAACATAATCACAGATTTTCTGAATATCGCTGATAATATGTGAAGAAAACAAAATCGAATTACCCTGTTCATGCGCAAACACACTCAGTGTCTCTACAATTTCGTCACGAACAAGAGGATCAAGTCCACCAGTGGGCTCATCAAGCACCAGAAGCTTTGCCTTGTGTGAAAGAGCCAGAGCCAGAGCAAGTTTCATTTTCTGTCCACGTGAAATCTGCCTTACATTCTTTTTTACAGGAAGTTCAAATTCTTTTATAAGCTGAACATATTTCTCGTGATCCCAGTTTTTATAGGCTGCCCTAAAAATCGGTTCCATATCCCTAACCTTCAGCATAGGAAGACAAGCCTCATCAAGGACAATACCCACCGACTGCTTGACTTCCGCAAACTCCTGGTTATTTTTATTGTCCACACCAAGAACGTTGATTGAACCGGAATTGTAGCAGCATGATCCCATTATTGAACGAATCAGTGTTGTTTTTCCCGCACCGTTTTCACCCACAAGACCAACTATTTTTCCTTCAGGCACATCAAAAGAGATGTTGTCCAAAGTAAAGTCCTTGTACTTTTTCGTAACATTTTTTATCTCAATTGCATTCATAGAAAAAATTATATATGTTTTTACCCTATGTTTCAAGACGTATTGAATTTATCAGCATTTTTATCTAAACTGTTAACATGACCAAAGAGCATATTGTCAAAGAAGGAACTTACATTCCCCTACCCCTTGATCAGTTTCCTGAAATTCCAGACCAGCCGATGTTTAATCCAGAGATCGTAAGGCATGTAGAGCTTGACGAAAACTATCCATATCTTGATAAATCCTTTAAGGCAAGGTTTATGAATTTTCTTGTTTATACTGGAATTTTCACGCTTGTTTTTCCATTTCACCGCATACGCTACGGACTAAAATTCAAGGGAAAAGAAAACCTAAGGAACAATAAAAAGCTTTTGTCAAACGGTGCCATGACCATAAGCAACCATGTATACCGTTGGGACTTTCTAGCAATACTTCAGGCAGTTAAATACCGCAGAATGTGGTTTCCTGCAAGAGGCAAAAACATGGAAGGGAAAGATGCAGGTCAGATTAGGGCAGTAGGCGGAATTCCTATTCCCGAAAACCTCAAGGGCTTAATGAAATTCAAGGAAGCCTTTGATGAACTTCATGCCAAAAAGAAATGGATTCACATTTTCCCTGAATCATGCAGGTGGGAATGGTATGAACCAATAAGACCGTTCAAGCTTGGGTCTTTTTCAATGGCAATAAGATACAATCTTCCTGTTGTTCCCATGGCAATCACATACCGCAAACCAACGGGCATCTATAAGCTGCTGGGAGTCAAACACCCGCTTACAACTGTAAATATTGGCGAACCATTATTACCGGACACAAACCTTCCCAGAAAAGATGCCGCACGTAAACTCCTGCACGAGGCACATCAGTCTATGTGTAATATGGCCGGAATCGAACAGAACGGATGGGAAGAACTTGGAGACTAATCCAAGCTGAATTCTTTTTCTGCCCAAGATGTAAAATCCTGCCACCGCATAATCTGTTCAGTGACTTTACGTTTTTTTTTCGTAATCTGAATGAACTTCATGCCGGATTTTCTTGCTCCTTCTCCATCGGTATCATCCCTGTCTCCGACAACAAGGCATTCATCACTTTTAACACCAAGGGAGTCTGCAATCTCGTTGAAAATACGTTTTGCGGGTTTAAGGCATCCAAAATCCTGTGCAGAACAGATTTTAGAAAAACAATCCAGTAATTCCTGATCCATACCGACAGCAAGCATCCTCTCCTCTACCAGCGGATAATCAGACACAACTGCCATAGCTATGCCTTTTTCCTTCATGC